>JAFTDQ010000131.1 GCA_017454075.1 Clostridia bacterium | reverse complement strand
TACGGCCTCTGTCGAATCAAGCGAAACGTATGCCGCCCAGCCGGCTGTCGTGTCATCACGCAGAAGCGGAAGCAGATTTGAAACCGTGCCGCTTGTTCCTTTAATGTTGAACACGTACAGCCTGCCGTACGCCGTGTTCGTGAAGCTGAGCAGATGGGCGGAACCCGTGTTTGTCGTGGTGAAGCTGAAGCAGTGATTTCCCGCGTCGGCGGTGTAACCGGTGCTCAAACCGTCAACAACGAGCTTTTCGATCTGCTGAAGGTAGGTGTCTTCGGGATTGCCATTGAAATTTGAAACGACCACGCTCATGCTTTCGCCTGTGACCGTCCAGTTTACCGTGACAGAGCCGCCGCCTGAACTTATGCGACCGCCGCTGAAATCTTCAGACGCATACACGCAGTCAACAGTCGCGCTTCCCTCAGGCGAGTCGACGGTGAACTTGAAGATCCTGCCGTAGCCTATGCTCGAGAAATACACGTAGTGATCGCCCGCAAACGCATTGGCAACTCCGTCCTTTGCCGTAATGAGCAAATTACCCGGAGCCGGAAGGGCTTCCTCTACCGCTGCGAGGTTGGGGAGAGCGACTCCCGTGAATGCGGCGGTGAGGACGCCGTCGGCACCGCTCGCAGAAGCTGCGTTGTTGTTGAGATTGCCGTTAAGGAGAGTATCAATAGCGACAAATCCGGAACACTGAGACGGGTAGCTCCAGCCGCCGACGTTGAGCGTTACGTTGCCGTCGGCATCCGCCGTATATTCGATGTTTACGGCCTCTGTCGAATCAAGCGAAACGTATGCCGCCCAGCCGGCTGTCGTGTCATCACGCAGAAGCGGAAGCAGATTTGAAACCGTGCCGCTTGTTCCGTTAATGTTGAACACGTACAGCCTGCCGTACGCCGTGTTCGTGAAGCTGAGCAGATGGGCGGAGCCCGTGTTTGTCGTGGTGAAGCTGAAGCAGTGATTTCCCGCGTCGGCGGTGTAACCGGTGCTCAAACCGTCAACAACGAGCTTGTCGATCTGCTGGAGGTAAGTGTTTTCGGGATTACCTTCAAAATTCGAAACGACTACGCTCATGCTCTCGCCTGTGACCGTCCAGTTTACCGTGACAGAGCCGCCGCCCGAGCTGATGCGTCCCGTTCCGTCATAATCCTGTGACTGGAACACGCTGTCGACCGTCGCGCTTCCCTCAAGCGAGTCGACGGTGAACTTGAAGATCCTGCCGTAGCCTATGCTCGAGAAATACACGTAGTGGTCGCCCGCAAACGGATTGGCGGTCTCGGCCGTCGATATGACAGGCAAAACCGTCATGACTCCTGCGATCATCGCGATCGAAACGATAAGCGCGATGATCCTGTTTGTTTTTTTCATGTTTTCTTTCCTTTCGTTTTTTCGGGCCCGATCGCGTTAGGCGATCATCTCCTCGCCGGCCGCGCCGACTCGAACCCATGATTTTTTTACCAATTAAATCATACAGATTCAGCCGGGCAAAAACAATGGCAAAACGGACATATTGTTGGCATTCCGTTCAATCGTAAAATATTTTTGACTTTTTTTCTTTTCCCGGATGGTCGGCAGCAAGTTTTTAATGTTTCTGCATGCGAATAAATCGCATATAAACTGTACGAAATGCCATTGAAAAAGGAATCCGAGGATGATATAATGAAAAAAATCGGGTTCGGCAGCTTAGCCGCAGCCTGCAGCGGAAAGGGCAGAGTATGAATAAAAAAATACCCGTCGTCGTCATAAATGACATAAGCGAGACGGACACAATAATGGAGGCGCTGAAAAACGCCGGTATCGGCTGCGCCGAGATAACCTTCAGAACGGCCTGCGCCGCTGAAGCGATAAAATTCGCGTCGGAGAGATATCCCGATATGGAGATAGGCGCCGGCACCGTGATAAACGCCGGGCAGTGCAGGGAGGCGCTCGGGGCAGGCGCGACGTTCATCGTCTCGCCGGGGCTCTCGGCCGGGGTCGCCGAGGTGTGCCGTGAGGCCGGCGTACCGTATTATCCCGGATGCGTGACCCCCACCGAGATAATGCAGGCGATCGAGCTCGGCATAACCACCGTCAAGTTCTTCCCGGCAAACGTTTACGGAGGAATAAAGGCGCTGAAGGCGCTCTCGGCGCCGTTCCCGCAGATAAGATTCATCCCGACCGGCGGGATCGACAGTTCAAATCTCGACGAGTATCTTTCGTTCGACAAGGTGGCCGCGGTCGGTGGAAGCTTTTACGTGAAAGAGGCGCTTGAAGCCATGAAAAAAGGAGAAAACGACAAATGAGAGTTGTGACTTTCGGTGAGATCATGCTCAGGCTCGCGCCCGAGGGATATTACAGGTTTTTCCAGAATGACAAAATGCAGGCGACCTTCGGCGGGGGAGAGGCGAACGTAGCCGTTTCGCTCGCAAACTTCGGCCTTGAAAGCAGATACGTGACAAAGCTCCCGGGGCACGCGATAGGGCAGGCTGCCGTGGATTCGCTGAGATATTTCGGCGTCGACACGTCCTTCATATCCCGCGGCGGCGAGAGGATAGGTATTTACTATCTTGAAAAAGGAGCGTCGCAGCGGGGTTCCGTCTGCATATATGACAGGAAGCATTCGTCAATACAGACGGCGACGCCGTCGGATTTCGACTGGAACAGCATATTTGACGGAGCCGACTGGTTCCATTTCACGGGGATAACCCCCGCGCTCGGGCGGAACCTCGTCGACATTTGCGAGGACGCCTGCCGCGCGGCGAAGGCCCGGGGGGTAAAAATATCCTGTGACCTCAATTACCGCGGCAAGCTCTGGACGAAAGATGAGGCGCGCGAGGCGATGACGCGTCTCTGCGGGTACGTTGACGTCTGTATATCGAACGAGGAGGACGCCAAGGACGTTTTCGGCATAGAAGCCCAAAACACGGATATTTACGGCGGAAAACTCGATTTTGAAGGCTATAAATCCGTAGCGAACCAGCTCGCCGCAAGGTTCGGCTTTGAAAAAGTGGCTATCACGCTGCGCGAGTCCGTCTCGGCGAGCGACAACGACTGGTCGGGCATGCTGTACGACGGCAGGGACTGCTTCTTCTCAAAGAAATATCACCTCCACATTGTTGACCGCGTCGGCGGCGGCGATTCATTCGGCGCGGGTCTCATCTATTCGCTCCTTAACGGCAAAACCCCTCAGGAGACGATAGAGTTCGCCGCGGCTGCGTCGGCTCTCAAGCACAGTATCGAGGGCGACTTTAACCGGGTGTCGGTCAGGGAGGTGGAGAAGCTCGCCTCCGGCGACGCGTCGGGAAGAGTTCAGAGATAAAACGTGATAATGAAAAGGCAGGGGCGCCCCGGCCTTTTTTTATTTTATCAGAAACGAAAGCCACCATTTTGCCGCAAACGGGAGGATAATCGCCGAACAAACAGCGAGTCCGAGCCAGACGGCGATCGTCACGCCCCAGCCGAGCCCCTCGGCGATCGCGCCGAAGGCATAGGTGGAAATCGCGCTCCCCACGTATATCAGGGTGTTGAAAATACCCGAGAACGTCGCCGCCTTGCCCGTTCCGGCGAATTCTGACGGCATAATTGACGAAAAAGTGTGATTGAACGCTTCCATAAGCATCGAGATAAGACAGAGACAGACGACTCCCCCCGCGAGGCCGAGCGCCTCGGCCCTCAGCAGAAGGACGACCGGGACCGAAGTGATGAGCATGATGATCGACCCGATCACGGGATAATTCTGCTTTAGTCTTTTTCGCTCAATAAGGAAGTTCGCGAACGCGATCCCGATAAGCCCGCAGACCGGCAGGAGTATGGCGAGCGCCGTAGAGAGCGATTCGGATACGCCGAACAGGTCCTTGAGCACGGTTGGGACCCACGTGTTCACACCGTCCTTCAGCATCCCGTGGAAAATCACGGGTATGACGAAGACAGCCGCCCCGCTCGCGGCGAACAGCGCCGGCACGGACTTATTCGCGGCGGGTTCCGATCCGTCTGACTTTGCGTTGTCCGATACAGACGTCCCGGCGCTTTTTGTAAGCTTCCCGAACGAAACGGCAAGCGCAGCGAGGATGGCGGCTGCCGTCACTGCGGCTATGCCGTACGGGGCGTTCAACCATCCGAGGTGAGAGCATACCGAAGACGTGAGATATGCAAGGATGATCCCTATCGGGCGGGACGTCGATATGAGTTCAAAAGCCCTTTTGCGATGTTCCGGCAGTATCGATTCGGAAAAAATCGCGACGATCGGCGCCCAGAGCATCGACTCGAAAAATCCGTTGACCGCCCATACGGCGGCCATCGGCGTGAGCGCCGGTGTGATGAGCGGCATGACGACATTTGCGGCGACTGTCCCCGCCGTACCCGTAAGAAGCATTCCGAAGGGCGAGATCCGGTCGGCGAGGATCCCGTTTATAAGATGCCCGGCCCCGTAGCATGAAAAGTAAACCGCGCTGATAAGACCGGCCGCTGACTCCGTGAGAGCTCCCGCGCCGACCAGATGAACGATCGCCGCCGGATATGTATTGCGGGTCAGATATGCGACCATATAGGTTATCCAGCACAGGATCACAAGCATAACGCTCGCCCGTCTGTCGACGGCCGTCGGGACAAGCCGTTTTGTGTTTTTTGTATTCAAGATCCGATTCCCAATCTGATTTTTGGCGGTATTATACCATTCAGCCGGGAGGTTGTCAACACCTCGCCGGACGGACGCGCAGACGCCGGTTTCTTTATTGCCCGCGGTACGCGGTATTTCACGGTACGACGCGCTTCGCTTCACCGGAAAGCAGCGGGGCATTATAATTCGATTTTTCCTTTCAACGCGATTTATGTGTAAATAATTCGCGTTGCTTTTTTTTGCCCTGCGGTCAGGCAGCAGTATAAAATATGAACTATTTGCAGATAAAGTGAACTAATAACATTGAAAAATGATGAGAAAAATGGGATAATCGGACAGGTGCAGCGGTACGATTTGCCGACAAAGCAAAAGCCGTACAGACAGCATGCACACGGAGGAAATATGAGCAGAAGATTGAATAAGAACAGGCTTAACATAGGCGTTTACAGACTCGAGAAATTCGCAAGGACCGAGCAGCACGTAAAGGACCTCGCCGCGGCGGGCGTCGATTACGTTGTAGACGTGAGAGTTAACGCGAAAAATGACAGACCTTTACTCGACCTTTTTGAGAAATACGGCGTAGGAGCCGTTGTCGGCGGCGTCGTTCCGGGATGGGGCTACACCGACGACACCTGCGGCAGGATGCACGAGATAAACACGCTCGACAGATATGACGCCGGCGCCGCCTCGTTCGTCGATCACCCGGCGATCTTAGGTATAGGCGTGGGCGACGAGCCCTCCTCGCTCGATTTCCCCTGGTACGGGGAAGTCGTGAACAGGGTGAAACAGCTTTTCCCCAATCAGTTCGTCAATCTCAACCTTTTTCCTAACTATGCGTATCGCCCCGACGATTCCGAAAGCGCTGTGAGCAACCTTCTCGGGGCAACCTCATACAAAGAATACATTGAAAAATACTGCCGTTACGTCCCGCTCGATTATATCTGCTATGACAACTATCCGTTCGTCGACGTGCCGGAGAATCAGAAGATCACCCGCGTCTCCGTATGGTATGAAAATCTCCGCATCGTTTCCGACGCATGCCGGAGGTACGGAAAACAGCTTTTTGTCGTACCGATGGTAAATTCGGGGAATCCCGGATGGTGGACGAGCCTCAATCAGCTCAGGTTCCAGGCTTATACTTCGCTGGCCTTCGGCGCCGAGACCATAATTTGGGGCTGCTATACCGTCGGATGGTGGTGGAACGCCGTTGTCGACAACAACGGGAACAAAACCGAGCAGTATGAAAAGCTCAAAAAGGTCAACTCGGAGCTTCGGGCAATCGGCGAAGAGTATATGCGTTACCGCTGTGTCTCCACTTATTTCGTCGGCTTCGACGGCAGGAGAGATCTTGAAAAGGTAGAACAGGGTACGGTTGACGAGATCAACACGGGCACGTTTCTCAACGTCAGGGCAAACGGCGGCGAGCCGCTTGTCATCGGACATATGGTGTCGAGAACAGACGATTCCTCTGCGCTCATGATCGCTGCCGCCGACGATCCGCTAGACCTCTCGACGAAAACATACAGCGTAAATTTCCGAGTGCTTGAGGGAGTTCAGCTCACCGCACTCGGCGGAGAGGGCAAAAAAGACGTTATAAAGAACGGCGACGGAACATATTCTGTTGAAATCAGATCAAACGAAGGCGTTCTGATTATTGCAAAATGATCGCCGCCCCGCCGCGATAACGGAAACAAATGAAAAGCGAGCTGTTTACAGATTCCCCGGAACTCACAGAAAACGGGCATTTCCATATCAATTACAGAGAGAGCACAACTCCCGGTATGCGCTATTTCCATATGCATTCGCATTATGAAATAAGCTTTATTTTGTCCGGGAACGTCACGTGCCATCTCAACGGCAAGGTGTGCAGCGGAGACCGGCCAAGGCTGCTGCTTATCCCGCCGTACGTTATGCATTATGTCTTTCCGGAGCCTGACCAGATATACCGGAGGTTAAACATATCGTTCACTGAGAAATTCGTTTCTGAGCTTCCGAGCGAATGGCTTCAGGTCCGCGACGTATTCAAACCGAGCGGTCAGTTCGTTTTCCCTGATGATGAGCAGTGTGAACGACTGAGAAAGGCGGCTGACTTTTTACTGGATGAGAAGAATCACTCGCGATTCAGGCTCCTTCTGCTGTATTTTGTGTCAAACCTCAAGGATCTGTCGGGAACCGAGTCCGTGACCGACGAGAGGATCCCGTCCTATATAAGCGAATCGCTCAGGTATCTTAACGAGAATTTCAATGAAAAGATAACGGTTCACGACGTCATGAGACGCGTCGGGATAAGCCGCACCGCGTTTCTTACCAATTTCAAACGATACATGGGCACGACGTTCTATCAGTATCTGCTCAATCTTCGGGTGACGAACGCGTCATATCTCAGGCAGAACGGCGCGTCGACCGAGGAGGCGGCTCTTGAAAGCGGTTTCTGCGACGCCGGCGGCTATATCAGGGCGCACAAAAAGATTTACGGAGTCACGCCGACCGGGCGTCTCGGAAAGAGCAGGCAGCAGCCGTAGCGTTTCAGCCGAAAACGGCTTATTGACGAATTTTTCCGGCGAATCATGGCTCTTCAGTCCGAAAAAAGGACTATTTGCATATATCGCGAACCATTAACATTGAAATGACTGTACGAAATTGCGATAATAAATCAAAATCGTTCCGGGGCAATACATCTCTGGGCAGACTGCTGACTTAAAGCCGCGGAGCGCTGCAAGAAAGGAAAGAATAAATGAGGAAAGTTTTAACAATCCTGCTTGTACTCACGATGATGCTCGGCATTGCTGCGTGCAACACCGGAAATCCGGGCTCGACCGACACCACCGGCGGCGCCGACACTTCGGGTACAAGTTCATCGGATACGGCTGAGCCCACCCCTGATCTGCCGGACGTCAAATACGACGGATATAAGTTCCGCATAGTGGGCGGCAATAATGTGATCAGGGAGGATCAGACCGGCGGCATCGTCGATACCGCCATCTGGAGAGCCAACCAGAGTGTGATGGCTCTCTTCGATATCGAATTTGAGGTCATCGAAGCCGACTGGATGGATCAGCAGTTTCTTGAGACGCTCATCCTGTCGGGAGACAACGAGCTCGATCAGGCGATAATGCAGGACTGCCTGACGGGTACAATGGGTCTCAGCGGTTATTTCGCAGACGTCAACGCTATGCCTAATGTCGACACGACGAAGCCCTGGTGGCCGCAGCGCATAGTCGAGTCGCTTACCCTCAACGGAAAAATGTACGGCTTCTCGAATTACACCAATTTCAGCTCAATGGCAGGGACGGAGGCGACTTTCTTCAATATAGACCTTCTGAAAAACCGCGACATAGAGCTTCCGTACGACTACGTAAAGAACAATGAGTGGACGGTAGAAAAGCTTACCGAGATCGTAAGATCCATTTACAGTGATGAAAACGGGAACTCCGAGCGCGACACCGAGGATATCTTCGGATTTGTAGTAGGTTTTTCGACTTACAGATGGCTCGAGTCGTTCGGCGTTGAGGTCTACAAGAAGACGGACGCCATGAACTCATCGGAGCTTACGCTCGACGTCGACTCCGACAGGGTCGTCAGACTTGTCGACAAGCTTCATAACCTGTTTTACGCAGGACATGACGGGGTATGGAGAATGCGTGACGACGTTGCGGTCGCTCACTCGATGTTCGCAAACGGCCAGGTGGCGTTCACGTTCGCGCCGGTCGGCGTGCTTGCGCCGAAAATCGCCGAGACGACGATGGATTTCGGTATCTGCCCGATCCCGAAGGCGGACGAAACGCAGGCGCATTACTACGACGGTCTCAACGCCGGTCTCTGCTCGATCCCGTACAACGCTCCCGATCTTGCACGTACGGGCGCGATCATCGAGGCGATGGCTTATGAGGGATACAAGCGCATCCTCCCGGCTTACGCGACGACAATGCTCAAGATCCGTTATACGACGAACGAGGAATCCAAGGAAATGCTTGACCTTGTTTTCGCAAACCAGGTCCTCAGCTTCTCGTACCTTTTCGTCAACGTCGTTCCGAACGGAATGCAGTGGACGCTCCTCGCGTCAACGATGGAAAGCAACGACGTCCCGTCTTTCTATGCGGCGAACGTCGAAAGGGAACTCCTGACGATGAAGCGGATCTCCGACTTCTACGGCAAATAAAAAAGGTGATCGAAAATGAAAAAACTTGCAGTATTGTTTATGGCCGTTTGTATCGTCATATCGGCGGCTGCGTTCGTTTCGGCGGCGTACACACTGACTGACTATACTCCTCCGGCTGACGGAGTGCACTTCACGTTCGATAATACCTACGCTTCGACAGACAAGAAGCTCACGGGTACGCCGAAGGGCGCGGTCTCGTTTATAACCGACCGCAACGGGAAGGAAAAGGGCGCCGTCTATTTCCAGGCCGGAGATCAGCATATAGAACTCCTTAAAAAGGATTACATCGGCGACTGGTCCGTCAGCGCATGGATCAAAACCGGTGTGACCGACGAGGTCGATACGCAGGATGTCTCATACTATTCGTATCTCCTCATCTCTGAAAATGCCGCGATAAACACGATAAGCAACAACAGCTCGGCGTCCCCGAAGACGGCCGGCATCAAGGTGACCGGCGGGGTCAACCTTTCCCTTGACCACACAGGTTCGCCGGGACGCTATGATGAATGGCATATGCTCACCATCACGTATAAGAAAAACAGCGGTCCGTCGGATCACGCCCTCAAGTTCTATATGAACGGTCAGGACATTACGAACCCCGGCCTTTCGGCGGCTTCTTTCTTCAAAGCTGCCATCCCGCTCCCGCTCACGCTCATCGGCAACGACAGCACCGGCCTTACAAATACTCAGACGGATCAGAGAACGGCTATCGACGATCTCTGGATATTCGGCAAGACCCTGTCCTCAAGCGAGGTCAAGGATCTCTATAACAACAACTCCATCGCCAAGACCGACCCTCCGAAGACCGACCCTCCGGCAACCGAGCCGCAGGTGACGGAGCCTGAAGAATCGACCGAACCGGTCGTTTCGAGCGAGCCCGTTGTGTCTTCGTCGGAAGCGGGCACCTCGGCCGGCGCGCAGTCGTCCTCTGCGTCGGAAGAAACCTCGTCGACGCCGACCTCTTCCGAACCGGCAGGTTCGTCGTCGGAAAAGGAGTCTGCGACCCCCGTCGCGTCGGATAAAGGCACCGACAAGCCTCAGGAGAACGAGAAGCCCACCGCAAACACGGGTCTTATCATAGGGCTCGCGGCGGCGGCCGTAGTTATCGCGGGCGTGATCATCGCCGCCGTGCTCTCGAAAAAGAAAAAATAAAACCGGCATCCGCTCCCGTCGAAACCCCGGGAGCGGATCAGGACGTTTTTGATACGTCGACAGAATAAGGACCTACAAGAGCGATCTTGTAAATAATAAAGAGCTGAAGCTCAGAACAAGGAGGCTTTTTATGAAAAAGCTGTTTTCAATGATTCTGTCTGTCTGCATGCTGTTGTCGGTGATTCCGTTCACTGTTTCGGCAGCATACGAACTGACAGATTACACGCCGCCGGCGGATGGTGTTCATTTTACGTTTGACAACACATATGCGTCGACGGATCCGAACCTCACAGGCACGCCGAAGGGCGCTGTCTCGTTCGTCACAGACCGCTTCGGCAACGAAGCCGGCGCCGTCTATTTCCAGGCGGGCGACCAGCACATCGAGCTGCTTAAGAACAGTTACATCGGCGACTGGACGGTCAGTGCCTGGATCAAGACCGGCGCGGCCAGCGGTGTCGACACGCAGACGCCCGCGTATACTTCCCGTCTGCTTATTGGTCCGGACGTTGCCATAAATACGATAAGCAACAACTCCTCTTCGCAACCCAAAAACTCCGGAATTTGGGTCAACGGAGCCAGAAACCTCTCATGGGATCATGCAGGTGTAAGCGGTTTCGACAACGAGTGGTATATGCTAACGATCGCTTACAAGGCGAACAGCGGTTCGTCCGACCATGAATGGGCAGTCTATATCAACGGCGAAAAAATAAATCACCAGTCTGCTACAGCGCTTTTCCCTTCAAAGGTAATCCCGCTCCCGCTCGCGCTTATCGGCAACGACAGCGCAAGCCTGTACAACACACAGATGGATCAGAGAACAGTTATCGACGATCTCTGGATCTATGGTAAGACTCTGACGGCCGATGAGGTCGCGGAGCTCTACACGCCGAGTACGTCGACCGACCCCGTCGAGGATGATCCCAACGATTACGCTCCCTCGGCTGACGGCGTACATTTCACCTTCAACAACACCTTTGAGTCTACCGACGAGAACCTTGCGGGTTCCGCCGTAGGCAGCGTCTCCTTCGTCGAGGACAGAAACGGCAACGCAAAGAGTGCGGTTTATTTCGACGCTGAGGACGAATACGTAAATCTCGGCAAAAGCGATTACCGCGGCGACTGGTCTGTCAGCGCGTGGGTAAAGGTCACCACCGACCCCGATATTGACATCACGTTCGGCTCGGAAGCTGGGACAGCTTATCAGTCGTACATCCTTGCCGGTAATAATACATGGCTCAAGAGCATATCCAACAACAGCTCGGCTGATCCCAAGACCGCCGGAATCCAGACGGGCAACGCAAACCTCGGATTCGATTTCGCCGGCACGGCGGCGGGTCGCGACGAGTGGAGTATGATCACGGTCACCCAGACGAACGGCATCGTTACCGTTTACAAGGACGGCGTCAGGAAGAATCAGCTCGACAGCAAGACGATCTGGGGAGGCAATGTATTTGATCTCCCGCTTTTAGGGATCGGCGGATGCGAGGCCATCCCCGTCAACCAGAAGACGGCGATCGACGATCTCTGGATCTACGGCAAGGTCCTCAGCGACGCTGAGGTCGCGGCTCTTTATGAACAGGCGGATAACGGATACGAGTCTTCCGCTCCCGCAATCAAGGTTTCGTTCAGCGACGGATCGTCCGACGGCAAGATCGACCACATTTACATCAACGCGGCGGTTTCCGCTGATGTTGAAGGCGACGTCGGAATCGTTTTCTCCGACTCGGCAGAAACCTGCAAGTTCTATAAGGACGGCGGCAACCCGCTCTTCGCCCGTGTATGTCAGAAGTATGACGCTCTTCTTCAGAGCGGCTGCTACGGCGACGCAGTCATCACAGCCGAGAACCTCGGCGGCGAGGAAGGCGACTCTGTGATCGCAGTATACTGGCAGGATCTCCCTTCCGACGTTGAAACGCTTTACGCCTGCTCGTTCGTCAAGGACGCTGAGGGCAACGTAACGTACGGCGAGACAGTTGCTGCTTCCCTTACCGAGGGATCGAGCGCTCTCCCGCTCGCAGCCTGAAATAAGGAGGCCTGAACAATGAAAGGAATCATACTTCTGAACGCGGCCGGCGCTGTTGAAAAATCAGTCGACGGTAAGGGCGCGATTGAGCGCGGAACGTTCTACGTGAACGGCGCTGCATACGAAAACGCAACGTGTGTCGGCGGAATGGTCTATGACCAGGACGGCAATCTCGTAGGTCCGGTCGACGCTTAATAAACAGCAACGTCACTACAGCGAAGCGTCGAAAGGCGCTTCGCTGAACCTGATAAAGATAAGACTCAAAGAATAAAGGATTTTTACAATGAAAAAGATCATGACAGTCATTCTGTCGGTGTGCCTTGTTGCTGCGATCGCGTCGTCGGTCTCGGCGGCATATACGCTGACGGATTATAGCATCCCGGCAAACGGCGTTCATTTCTCGTTTGACAACAAGTATTCGACCGACGACGGCTCTCTCACGGCGACCCCGAAGGGCGCGGTCTCGTTCATAACCGACCGCAACGGGAAGGATTACGGAGCCGTCTATTTCCAGGCAGGTGACCAGCATCTCGAGCTCCTCAAAAAAGATTACAACGGCGACTGGTCGGTGAGCGCGTGGATACTCACGGTAGATAACGGCGAAGTTGACACACAGAATCCGTCGTATTATTCACGCCTTCTTATTTCTCAGAACGCGGCGATAAACACGATAAGCAACAACAGCTCGACGACTCCGAAGTGCCCGGGTATATGGGTGTCGGGGCAGAAAAACCTCGCGCTTGACCATACGGGGCATACCGGGAAAAACGGCGAGTGGTACATGTTCACGATGACCTACAAGGCAAACAGCGGCCCCTCCGATCATGAACTTAAGTTCTATATCGACGGCAAGGACGTGACGCGCTACGACGTCGCTGCGCTCTCGACGACCGCGATGTGGACGGCGGCCATCCCGCTCCCGCTCACGCTCATCGGAAACGACAGCGCAAGCCTGCTCAACACACAGATGGATCAGAGAACAGCTATCGACGATCTCTGGATCTTCGGCAAGACTCTGACGGCTGACGAGGTTGCCAAGCTCTATACAAACAACACCCTCGGCTCGGGCAGCGGCTCATCGGGCGGATCGACCGTCTCCCCGACAACGTCCGACGGCACGGTCGTTGTTTCAGCCGCCGCGGCGGTCGCCGTCATCGGCGCAGCGGCGGTTGTCTTCGGCAGACGTTCACGTAAAGAAGACTGAATATTGCCATGACGATATGCCCGGACTTTACCGGGCATATCGTTCAATATAAGCAAAACAAGAGCTTTTTATCCGCTCCCGCCCTCGGGGGCGGGTTTGTTTTTTCCTCATAGTCTGTTCAGCGAGGTGACGAGACACGCTGTCAGAAACGTCAGATCCGCCCGAGCCGCAAGGACCTCCTACCGAGTCCGGCAGCGGATCAGCACATCGTCATAATGTGAAAAAAGCAAAGCGCGCGGATCCGCGCGCCTTGCTTTTTATATATGATTATTTCATCTGTATCTGATGATCTTTCTCGGCTTGCCGCCCGTGATTTTATAATCGGTTATTACGCCGTCTTTCCATTCTATGTCGACCTTGGCGCCGCCGTTTGCGCGAAGTCCGGAAACACGGCCGTTTTTCCACTTTGAAGGAAGGGCAGGGAGCAGCCTGATCTCGTTTTCATCGCTCTGCAGGAGCATCCCGGCGATGCCGGACGTCGAACCGAAGTTCCCGTCTATCTGGAACGGCGGGTGCGCGTCGAACATATTCGGGTATACGCCTCCGAGATTTCCCACGGAAGGCGTGAGCAGCATCTCGATGAGCTTGAGCGCATGATCACCGTCGCACAATCTTGCCCAGAAGTTTATTTTCCATGCCAGGCTCCAGCCTGTCCCGGCGTCGCCGCGGGCTTCGAGCGTCTTTATCGCGGCGGAGGCGAGCTCCGGAGTCCCGCCGGGTGTTATCTGATTTGACGGGTAAAGACCGTAAAGATGCGATATGTGACGGTGGTGAGGCTCTTCGTCTTCAACCTCATCGTACCATTCAAGTATCCTGCCGTCGGAGCCTATCCTTATCGGGAGAAGCCTTTCGGTCGCTTCTTTGATTTTTTCCGTTTCACCGTCTTCGATCCCGAGGATCCCCGCCGCCTTCACGGTGTTTTCAAAGAGCTCCCTTATAATGCTCATCGTCATCGTCGTTGTCAGACTTACCGAGCACTTTCCATCCCCGAGCAGGTAATTGTTTTCGGGCGAGGTTGACGGGCAGAAAACAAGCCGGCCGTCCTTATCCTCCGTTAAGACGTCGAGGTAAAAGCGGCACGCCTCGAGCATTATCGGGTATGAGAAACTGCGAAGCTGATCCACGTCTCCGCTGTATTCGTATTCCTCAAACAGATGCCTGCAGAGCCATCCTCCTGCCATGGGCCAGAACAGCCATTGTGCAAGCCCGCTGACCGGCTGGGAAGAGCGCCATAGGTCGGTATTGTGATGGAGACAGAAGCCGTGAGCCCCATAGTATTTTTCAGCGGTTTCGCGCCCTTTTACGCTGACCTCCCGTATCAGCCTGTCAAGCGGCTCCTGCATTTCTCTGAGATCGCAGATGAGCGCCGGCCAGTAGTTCATTTCGGTATTTATGTTTACCGTATAATTTGAGTTCCACGGCGGGGCGACCTGCTCGTTCCAGATCCCCTGGAGGCACAGCGGCTGACTTCCCGGTCTTGAGCCGGATATCATCAGATATCTGCCGTAGTTGAACAGAAGCTCGATAAGGCCGGTATCATTCCCGTCTTTCTTAAAAAGCTTCTGCCTTTCCGGCGTCGGGACGTCCGACCTGTCGCTGCCGTCAAGGCTGAGCGTGACCCTGTCGTAATACTTTTTATAGTCGGAGATATGCTCTTTTTTC
>JAFTDQ010000130.1 GCA_017454075.1 Clostridia bacterium | reverse complement strand
GCTTTCGGTATTCACGAGATATTTTTCGGGCGTTCACTGGTTTACCGACATAATCGGGGGGACAATCCTCGCCCTTTCGCTTGCTATGCTCTACTCGGGAGGGGTAAAGACCGTTTCACAGATAAAGAAAGAAAAAAAAGGGCGAAAGAGGCCGTAAATGAGCAGAGCTGAAAGTCTGTTTTCGGAGTTTGCTTCGAAATACGAGGGCACCGGGCTTGTCGAGGCCGTCGCCGTTGCCGACGGGGATTCGGTGATAGCCGAGCACAGATACGTCTTTGACCGCCCGAGATGCGTTTTTTCGCACGCCAAGAGCTTCGGCAGCACGGGCATAGGCATCGCCGCCGACGAGGGGCTGATCGGGCTTGACGAAAAGCTCGCGGACCTTTATCCCGAATACGTGACGGACGGGACCGATCCGACGGTGAGCGATATCACGCTGAAGGATCTTCTCACCATGAGATCCGGCTTCGGAAAGCCTTATCTCATGGGAAATACGCGGGGCGAAGCGGGGCTGGACTGGATAAAATACATGTTTTCGCAAAAACATCCCGAAAAGCCCGGCGAAAGGTTCGAGTATTCTAACGCCGACACCTTCCTTGCGACCTGCATGCTTGAAAAGAGGATAGGCAGATCGCTTCAGTCATATCTTTTCGAAAAGCTGTTCGAGCCCTGCGAAATCGTCTATCCGGCGTGGGAGACCTCCCCGCGCGGGCATACGATGTCCGCCACGGGGCTGTATTTAAGACTGAGGGATCAGCTGAAGCTCGGACAGATTTATCTGAACGGCGGGACGTGGCGCGGGCGCCGGATAGTCAGCCGCGAATGGACGCTCGAGGCGTCCTCTCCGAAGGTCGGGACGTTCGACGACGGGGGAAGCTACGGATATCAGTTCTGGATCTACCCAGACGGGTTCGGCGGAGCGTACCGCGCCGACGGCGCGTACGGCCAGCTTACCGTGGTAAAGCCGTCGAGCGGACTGATAATTTCGATACAAAGCCCCGAAAACGGGGATTTTTCAAGGGTCAACGTCGATTTCAAAGAGCTTGTAAAAGCGCTCTGAAACGTTAGGGAGGCAGCCGATGGCAAAAAAGAACAGACTCACGCCGTCGGCAAACTCCGGTCAGGCGCCGGAAACGCCGCGGACAGAGGAACAAAGCCCGGCGGTAAGGAGCTCGGCAAAGAGCAGCGTCAGCACCCTGTCTTCTCAGACGCCGCTTGCGCGCAGACGCGCGCAGGCAGAGGCGACGAGAATATCCGACAGGGAGCCCGGGACGGTCAGACGGAGCGCCGGGAGACAGGTATTCAAGGTCAGCGAAAACGGCTCCGGGTCGGGTCCGAAAGAAAAGCGAAAGAAAAAGAAGGCGCCGGGGCGCGGATCAATGCGAAATCTCGCGCCGACCGTCGTCACGGACGATATTTCCGAAGAGCAGATCAGACGGCTTAAAAGAGCCGAGGAGCGCAAGCGCCGCCGCCGCGCCGCCATAATAAGAAGCAACCATATAGGAACGAGGATCCTAATGGCGCTCATAACCTACGCGGTGCTGACGGGCGGGATATTCGCCGCTCTGTTCTTCTATTTCATTCCGAAAAACGACTCGGGACAGACGAACAACTATTCGTACCAGTTCGGTCCCGACGTCGGATATACTCTCAGGCGAACGGTCTCATGGGACGTCGCGAGGTACAACGACAGACTGTACGTCGATATGACGGGGATCGCGGATTTCTGCGGACTCGCCGTGACGGGCGACGGTACGAACATGAGGTTCATCATAAAGTCGAGCGGGCAGTATATGGAGTTTACCCCCGGTACGTCGGAGGTGAACGTCAACGGATCGCGGCTCGCGATGGGCAGCGCCTGCCGGGTGATCGGCAAGCGTGTCTACGTACCCTACGATTTTGCCGAAAAGATCATAAAAGGGATCGCAGTCTCATACAATGAGCGCAGGCACAGGATTACGACCGAGCTTGTAGAAGGGCAACCGGTGTCGTTCCCGCTCGGGGTCGTTACCGAGACCCCGGCCATTGCGTTCGACGCGCTCGATCCCGATCTGCAGCGTGAGTTAAATGAAAAATATATCAGCTACATCGAATGGTACGCCGCAGGGCAGACCCAGACCGGGTGACAACAGAAAAAAGCGCAGAAACAGGGCGATCGCCCTGCTTGCGCTCATTGCTGCCGCCCTGTTCGCCGTCGCCGTTACCCTGATAATCCTCGTATTCTGCCTCGTGTGCAAAGTGACGAGCGGCTTTTCGACCGGGGAGATCACCGGCGCGCCGTCGCCGTCGACGGAAACGGCGACGTATCAGCCGGATAAGCCGTACGGCGGCGGGTTTATCGCCGATATGCGGGGATATGAGGAGTATTTCAGCCCGTCCGGCGACATAGTTGACGCTTTTCTTCCCGTTGTCAGCGCGAAAAAGCCATACGATCCGAAAAAGATCAGTATCCCGGGAGATCTCACCGCGATCCCCGGCAGACGGGGGGACGTCACGCTGAACGTTTACGCGGCAAAGGCGTGCGAGGCCATGCTGCTTGAAATGAAGGCGGAAGGCGTAAAAACGGTAAACAGTCAGACGAAGCTCGACCTTGCCGTCGTGTCCGGATATTCCGACTCCGACAGGGGAGACGAACACTGTCTCGGGCTGACGGTAGATCTGCACAACTGCAGCTCGGCGGACGTTTCATTCAAAAACACGGAGGCATACGGCTGGATCTCCGAAAACTGCTGGAGATTCGGTTTTATCGTCAGATATCCGGAGGGGAAAACCCCGGTGACGGGCGTGACGTTCCGTCCGTGGCAGCTCAGATTTGTAGGCAGATATCACGCCCGCGCGATGCGGGATCTCGGTCTCTGCCTTGAAGAATATTCCGGAGCGATCCGATAAATACAAAAAGGGGATATGACATGAAAATTCTTCTGACCGGGGGAGCCGGGTATATCGGCTCTCATACCGCGGTGGAGCTTATTAACGGCGGCTATGACGTTGTGATCGCCGACGATCTTTCAAACTCAAAGCCCGAGGTACTTAAAAGGATAGAGAAGATAACGGGCAGAACGCCGGTATTCTACCGCACGGATATGTGCGACAGGGAGGCGGTCGACGCGCTTTTTTCATCCGAGCGTCCCGACGCCGTGATCCACTTCGCGGGATACAAGGCGGTCGGCGAGTCGGTCCGCGAGCCGGTGAAATACTACAGAAACAATATCGACAGTGCGCTTACCACGCTCGAGACCATGAAAAAATACGGCTGCCGGGTCATCATATTCAGCAGCTCGGCGACGGTTTACGGAGATCCCGACGTCGTTCCGATCACGGAAGAAAGCCGGACGGGGGGATGCTCAAATCCCTACGGATGGACCAAATATATGATAGAGCAGATGCTGACGGACGCCGCGAAGGCGGACCCGGAGCTTTCCGTGATACTTCTCCGGTATTTTAACCCCATCGGTGCGCACGGAAGCGGACTTCTCTGCGAGGATCCGAACGGGATACCGAACAATCTCATGCCTTATATAATGAAGGTCGCTGTCGGCCGTCTTCCGATGCTCTCGGTATACGGGAACGATTATCCGACGAAGGACGGGACCGGTGTCCGCGATTATATCCACGTCTGCGACCTTGCCGAAGGGCACGTGAAGGCCGTCGATTACGGCGCGAAGCACAGGGGAGTGGAGGTGTTCAACCTCGGCACCGGCGTCGGGTCTTCGGTCCTTGACGTCATAAACGCCTTCGAGAAGCAGAGCGGCGTGAAGGTCCCGTATAAAATAGTCGACCGCCGCCCGGGAGACATAGCCGAGAACTACGCGTCGCCGGCAAAAGCCAACGAGATCCTCGGATGGCGCGCGAAAAGAGATCTTGACGACATGTGCCGCGACTCGTGGAAGGCGATAAGCATGAATCCGGACGGTTATCCCGTCTGAACGGAGAAGAAAATGGATTTTGAAAAACTTGCGGAGCTGCTTTTCCCCGACGTGACGGACACGCCGGACGATCTCGAGAAAAGATATCCGGAGCGTTCTCTTCCCGAGGGCGCGAAGGTGACGAGATTCGCACCGAGCCCCACCGGATTTATTCATCTCGGCGGAATATACGGCGCGCTCATCGACGAGCGTCTCGCTCATCAGTCCGGAGGGATTTTTTTCCTGAGGATAGAAGACACCGACTCAAAGCGCGAGGTCGAAGGGGCGGCCGGGCAGCTCATATCGACGCTTTCAGACTACGGCCTGAAATTCGACGAGGGCGCCTCGGTCGATGAAAACGGAAATCCCACGGATATCGGGAACTACGGTCCGTACAGGCAGAGCGAGAGGCGGGAAATATACCGTGTCTACGGGAAAAAACTCGTTTCGGAAGGCCACGCCTATCCCGTTTTTCTGACGAAAGACGAGCTTGCGGAGCTCAACTCCACCGATAAAAAAGCCGAAGTCAAACAAAAGGTCTGGGATGACGCCGCGAACGAATCGCGGTTTGACGAACAGAAGAAGAACAGAGAGATCACCCTCGAGGACGTCGAAAAGCATCTTGAAAACGGAGATCCTTTTACTCTCCGGATACTTGCTGACGGCGACGGGGAGCGAAAGATAAAGGTCAGCGATCTCGTCCGCGGATCGCTTGAGATACCGGAAAACGACGAGGACTTCGTTCTTCTCAAGTCTGACGGGATACCGACCTACCATTTTGCTCACGCGGTGGACGACCATCTGATGAGGACCACGCACGTCATAAGGGGCGAGGAGTGGCTCCCGAGCCTTCCGAAACACGTTCAGCTTTTCCGATATCTCGGATTCAGACCGCCGAAGTATCTGCATACCGCGCAGATAATGAAACTCGACGAAAACGGCAACAAAAAGAAGCTCTCAAAACGCGACCTCGGTCTTGATATGAAGGACTATGAGCGCGGCGGATACGACCCCGTCTGCGTCTGCGAGTACGTTATGACGCTTCTCAATTCCAATTTTGACGAATGGCGTCTCGCAAATCCCGATCTTCCGTACACCGATTTCCCGTTCTCGATCAAAAAGATGTCCAATTCCGGATGCCTTCTCGATCTCGCGAAGCTCGGCGACGTTTCAAAGAACGTCATTTCAAAAATGACGGCCGACGAGGTCTACGAAAAGCTCCTGAACTGGACCGGGAGGTTTGACCCGGAATTCCACGCGCTCCTTGCGCGCGACGGCGATTACGCGCTCTCCGTCCTTTCGATAGGAAGGGGAGGGAAAAAGCCCCGCAAGGACATCTCGACCTGGGCCGAGGCGCGCGACTATATGGGATTTTTCTACGACGAGCTGTTTTATATGAAGGACGGATTCCCGTCAGGCTTTGACGCCGGCGATATAAAGTCTGTTATCTCGGGTTTTATTTCGTCGTACGACGAAGCGGATGACCAGCAGACGTGGTTCGACAAGATCAAAGCGATCGGCGCGGGCGCCGGCTTCTGCCCTGATATGAAGGAATACAAGGCGAATCCGGAGGGGTACAAAGGGAGCGTCGCCGACGTTTCTTCATTCCTCAGGGTAGGGGTGACGGGCCGGATGAATTCCCCGGACCTCTACACGGTCATGCACATTCTCGGTAAAAAAAGGACGGTCGAGCGGCTTGAAAAAGCCCTCCCGGTCATCTGAAAGACATGGATTACGATTTTTCACAGGAAAAGAATTTTATTCACGATATAATCGACGCCGATCTCGAAGCCGGGGTCAACGACACGGTGCACACGAGATTTCCTCCCGAGCCGAACGGATATCTCCACATCGGCTCGGCGAAGGCGATATATATCAATTACTCGACGGCGAAAAAGTACGGCGGGAAGTTCAATCTCCGCTACGACGACACAAACCCGGCCAAGGAGGACGTCGAATACGTCGATTCGATACTCGAAGACCTCCGCTGGCTCGGCGCAGAGCCTGACGGCGGTATATTTTACGGGTCGGATTATTTTGACAAATGCTACGAGTTCGCCGTCGCCCTGATAAAAGCGGGGAAGGCGTACGTCTGCGACCTGAGCGCCGATGAAATGCGCGAATACCGCGGTACGCTCACCGAGCCCGGAAGGGAAAGCCCGTACAGAAACCGCACGGTTTCGGAAAACCTCGATCTTTTCGAGCGCATGAAGAACGGCGAGTTCCCCGACGGGGCAAAGACGCTGAGGGCGAAGATCGACATGTCCTCCCCGAACCTCAATATGCGCGACCCGGCGATTTACCGAATAGTTCACGCTCATCATCACAGGCAGGGAAACAAGTGGTGCATTTATCCTCTGTATGACTACGCCCATCCGCTCCAGGACGCTCTCGAAGGGATAACGTATTCTCTCTGTTCGATAGAGTTCGAGAACCACAGACCGCTTTACGAGTGGGTCGTCGACAACGTCGCCGAATGCATCGGCGGGTTTGATCCCAAACCCAAGCAAAGAGAGTTTGCCCGTCTGAACGTCACGTATACGGTAATGAGCAAGCGGTATCTGAGAAAGCTCGTCGAGGAAAAGCTCGTTGACGGCTGGGACGATCCGCGGCTGCCCACGCTCTGCGGGCTCAGGCGGCGCGGGGTAACCCCGAGCGCGATTTTCGACTTCGTCCGCCGCGCCGGTATAGCGAAGACATTTTCCATCGTGGATATCGAGCTTCTCGATCACTGCGTGCGGGAAGAGCTCAATCTCAAGGCGGAGCGCCGCGTCGCGGTGCTCGACCCGGTTAAGGTCGTCGTGACGAACTACCCCGAGGGAAAGACCGAGTATTTCGAGGTGAGGAACAACCCGAACGACGAGGCGGCCGGCGTGAGGCAGCTGCCCTTTACCCGCGAACTTTATATAGACCGCGAGGATTTTGCCGAGGTCCCGCCTCCTAAGTTTTTCCGCCTCAGGCCGGACGGAGAGGTCAGGCTCATGGGGGCTTATATCATCAGACTCAACGAGATCGTGAAAGACGAAAACGGCAGTGTGACGGAGCTTCGCTGTACGGCGGACCTTGAGACCGGGAACGGAAATCCGGCTGACGGCAGAAAGATAAAGGGCACGATACACTGGCTCTCGGCGGAACACAGCGCGGAGGCGACCGCGGTCCTTTACGACAAGCTTTTCACGATAGCAAATACTGGGGACATCCCGGAAGGGAAGACCTACGACGATTATCTCAACCCGGATTCCCGGAAGGTCGTAAGCGGCATCAGGATAGAGCCGTCCCTGTCGGATGCAAAACCGGGCGAGGCGTTTCAGTTCGTCAGGACGGGATATTTTACTCCCGACGTCAAAAATCCCGGGACGTTCATTCGGACGGTCACCCTGAAAGACGGATACAAGCCGCAGTAACGCGCCGATAAGATTATTTTTTTCCGACGCAAAAAAGCACTTTACAAATCGGACTAAAAGTGGTATAATACCATCCGCATCTGGGTGTGGCGCAGTTGGTAGCGCGCTACCTTGGGGTGGTAGAGGCCGCTGGTTCAAGTCCAGTCACTCAGACCAT
>JAFTDQ010000129.1 GCA_017454075.1 Clostridia bacterium | reverse complement strand
TCGTTATTTCACGTCATTGTTTTTTCAGCCACCTTTTGATGGCTTTATTGTTATACCTTCCAGCCGCCCGAACAAAAGCCAAGGATAATCTCGACTTTTTTTCATTTTCCTCTTGACTTAATGATAGTTGGCTCCTTTTTTATTTTTATGCTTTTTAAAAAGCACATTTACTTTTTCGGTACCGGCTGAGGGACGGTCGTCGGCCCGTAGACCTCAATCCGGTCAATCCCCGACTCGGTAGGGACAAAACGTACCCTGTCGATATTTATTGTCCTCGGCGTTGACGAACCTGTCGAACGGTGAGTGTGATATACGATGAACAGCTCGCTGCCGTCGGGGGATGAAATTATGCTGTTATGACCCGGGGCGTTTGTTTTAAATGTTTTAAGAAGGATCGGGTTTGCGTCATATTTCACGTAAGTCCCGAGAGGCGAGTTTGACGTTGCGTATCCGACGGCATATCCCGCGCTCAACGCATTGTTGCCCGAGAACATCAGATAATAGACCCCGTTGTGTTTGACGACAAAGGGAGCCTCGGTAACGCCGCCTTCCCAGGTTTCGTTCGCTTTGAAGACCGTTCTTTCGGTTCCGGGGACGATCGCCAGGTTTTCATTCAGCTCGCAGCCATGTATACCCGCATTGACGTAGTACAGATACAACCGGCCGTCGTCGTCAACAAAAATGTGTCCGTCGATCGCTCGCCCGTCGATAAGATAGTCGTCCTGCGGGACAAACGGTCCGCCGGGCGAGTCGGATTCGGCTATCACCGTTCTCTGATTTACCGTGGCGACCATCACGAACCTGTCGCCGATTTTGTAAACCTCGGGCGCCCAGTAGGTCCCCGACCCCGCGCCGAACCACGGACCGGCACATTTTTCGCCGACGACCCAGTTTACAAGATCCGTGGACGTCCAGTACCAGAAGCCTTCGTTAAACGGCGAATACCCGGAGCAATACAGATAATAAACCCCGTCGTGATAAAGAACGTAAGGGTCGGCGCCGTTGTAGGGCCCGAATATGGGATTCTGATACGTATTCCCGGGGTCTGTTTCAGACAGGGGCTCCGCCCTGAAGCCTTCAAACTCCGCGCCCTGGCCGTTATCAAAATATCCGATGCCCGTCCCGCGCAGGTCGAGCTCAAACTCAAATTCCGGCCACGGCTCCGTCCCTTCGGGATCTTCGCACAGATAACAGCGGACGATCCCTCCCGCGGCCTCGACCCTCAGCTTTCTGCCTGTCGATCTCTTAAAATCTCCCGACGGCAAGCTCGCAAGCTCGGTGACGGTCATTTTTGTCGCAAGGCTTCTTACCTGATACAAAAAGACCTTGTTGTTGAAAAGCGTAAAGGCATATCCGTTAAAGCCTTCGTTACCTTCCGTTTCAAATGCCCCGAAAAGAAGGCCCGCGTTCGTCGCCTTTGACCTCGGCGTCACCGTGACCTCGACTCTGAAACCGTTTTTGCACATCGGCTCGTTTCTGAACGCGCCGCCGTAGACGGTCGAAAGTATATCGGCGGCCGATACCGACGCCGTGGCGGCGGTTCCGTTTATCACATAATGTGAATCGGCATACGAAAAGCCGTCCGGGAAAGCGACGTCCGTTTCTGCCGAACTGCCGGATACGTCGCCGGAGCTGCCTGTCTCATCCCCCGGTCGCGCCGGGCTGCAGCCCGTGCCCGTAATTATCAGAGCGAGCAAAAGCGTCAGGGTGACAAAGAATTTTCTGAATCTCATTTTTCCTTTTTCGGCGATCACGTAAGGGCTTTTCTTCTGCCTATACTTCAACGCCTGCCTTTTTTGATATCAGCCGGCCCAGTTCCGATGGGTTCTTAAGCGTGATGACCTCGAAGCCGACTTCGCTTGCCGCAAGGGTATTGACCTCCATATCGTCGATGAAGCAACATTCCCGCGGGTTTTTGTCATATCTTTTGGCAAAAAGTTCAAATATAGAATGAGACGGCTTGACCATCTTCTCCATAAATGACGCGAGTCCGCCATCCATCAGGGGGAAAAACGAACAGTTGCCGATGATATACTCGTAATCAGGAAGGTTAGTGTTTGACAGATAATATAAACCGTATCCGAGCGATTTGAGTTTTCTCAGGATCTCTGTATTATACCTGTATTCGACGAGCATACCGGGTGCGCCGTCGATCAGCTTTGCCATGTTTTCCGCGTCATCCGGGTATTTCCCGATCAGTTCCGCTCTTGTGTGATCCCTGCCGAAAGCGCCGACGCCCTCGTCTCTCCATTCCCGGCTTTTGAAAATCCTTGAGTCGTATTCGCGGGCGGTTTCTTCGGTGCATCCGAAAACCGACATGATATACGGTATGGGATGCCAGTCGACAAGGACGTTTCCGAAATCGAAAACAAAATTCCTGATCATCTGAAATCGGCGCTCTCCGTCGCTGCGAGTCCGTCGCGGCTTTCGACCGCCGCGCGTATGGACCATCCGTTTTCAGAAAGCCTCTTCTCCGCCTCCGCTTCTCCGCAGGACAGTATCTCGCTCACTATAAGCACGCATCTCCGACGGAGTTTCTCGTTCGTCGGTCTGAGGTTTATCATCATATTCTCGTAGACCATCCCGAGTTTTATCATAACGGTCGTTGAGATCATATTACAGATGATTTTCTGAGCCGTCCCGGCCTTCATTCTCGTCGAGCCGGTTATGGGTTCCGGGCCGGTATCCGATACGATGGAAAAATCCGGCTCAAGATCGAGCCTGCTACCGTAATTCGACGTGATGCCCGCGGTCACGCAGCCTATCGACTTCGCGTATGAGAGCGCGTCGGCAACGTATCTTGCGTTTCCCGATGCTGAGATGCCAACCACGGAGTCTTCTTTTCTCAGGGAAATTTTTTTCAGATCAGCGATGCCGTTTTCGCCCGAGTCCTCTGCGTTTTCCGAGGCGCGGACCATACATTCATATCCGCCGGCGATTATCCCCGTTACAAGTCCCGGGTCCACGCCGAAGGTAGGGGGGCACTCGGCGGCGTCAAGGACGCCCAATCTGCCTGACGTGCCGGCGCCGACGTATATGAGGCGCCCGCCGTTTTTCATCGAGCGTGCTATCGCGTCGCAGGCGGCGGCGATCTGCGGGATGGCGGCTTCTACCGCCTTTACCGCCTTTTCGTTTTCACGCTGTATGATCCTGAGGACCTCGTCAGTCTGACACCTGTCGATATGCATCGTGTCGGGGTTCCTCATTTCGGTTTTCCCGATTTTTCCGCCGCTGATCATTTCTGGCTTTTCCGGGAAAGATTCCTTGCGATAAGGACTGCTCCCTCAACCGGCTGCTGCTCAAGTATTTTTATATCAAAGCGGGACGTGTCGCCCAGCGCATCCGTCAGATACTTCATTGTAAGGGACTGTTCGGTAAGCCCGCCGGCTATCACGACCGGTATTTTTTCAAGTTTTTCGGAGAAAAAGCCCGCCGCGGAACGGATCACCCTCGCGACCTCTTTCATGTTTTTTTCAAGGATCCCGCAGGCGACGGCGTCCCCGGCCTCCGCCTGCTCGTAAACGACCTCGGCAAAGGACGCTATCACCTTCTTTCCGTTCTGATAAACGTCGTTCAGAAGCCGCATCCCGTCTCCGCCGGCCATCTCGGATATCCGCCTTGTAAGCGGACTTTCGGCGCTTGACCCGTCATACGCGGAGTAATAGACACTCAGGGCGTCTCTTCCGATGTTGTATGCGCTTCCGCCGTTATCTATGAGATATCCCCATCCGGCAATACGGTGCCTTTGCCCGCCGCATACCGCAAAAGAGCATATTCCCGTTCCCATGATGACGGTTATACCGTCGCTGTCTCCGAGCCCGGAGGCGATGATATTTTCATTGTCGCTCCCGATCTCATATCTCTCGAATCCGAACTCGCCGAGATACTGATATACCGAATCCGCGAATATACCTGATTTGAGTCCTGCCAGCCCGGCAAAAACCGACACCGACGCCATCGGTATCCCGTCGCATAGCTCAACGATCCCCGAATGAAGTATCTCCTTTGTTTTTTCGATCCCGACGTCAAACGGGTTCGACGCGTCAAGGCGCAGCTGACGTATTATTTTCCCGCTGCAATCGGCAAGCGCGAAGGCGGTCTTGGTGCCTCCGCCGTCAACGCCCAGAAAAAAGCGCCTTTCGCTGTCTGTAAAAAGAGCGTCAAGGTTCACGTGAAAAATCGCCGCCAGCCGGAAAAGCGTGTCTACGGACGGGATATTCCCGTCGGTCTCCCACTTGCTTATCGTTTTTTCGGAATAACCGGTCATGCGGGCAAGATCCTTCTGCATCATACCGTGCAATTTTCTGAGGCGCCGAATGTTTGATGAGAAAGCCTGTTCGTATAATGTCATTTCATTTCACCTGATCGACAAATATAATGGAATATTCGTCATGCGGAATATCTATTTTCAGCCCCGAATCTGTTTTTTCGGTCTTCAGTTCGAACCCGTCGGGAGAATCCGAGGTGTACGCGACAGCCCTGTCGGCGTCTGAGTCAAGCAGGATCACGGATCCGTCTGCGCCGTTTTTGTTGACCGACGCGATCAGCTGACCTTTATCGGTTTCATAACGCCGCAGTATGAAGCCGTCGGGAATATCTCCGAGCCCTACGGTGTCAAGGAATCTCCCGCGGCCGAAATTATCGAGCCAGAATCTTCTCAGGCGGATCATGCTGATGAGCTTATCCCGCTGTTCGGGATCGCGTTCGAACGTGTTGTCGTCAACAAGGTCGTAGATCCAGAAATACATCCCGTCGGCAAAAGCCGTCTGCATGAGCCTGTCGGAATTCTGTTCGACGAAAACGGGCCTCATGGCCAGGTTTTTCGACGGATACAATGCGTCGACAAGGATGTGATCCGGGAATGTGTACCTGTAAAGCTCTGGGAACACGCCGTTTCTCAGCGCATAGAAGCTCTGATCAAAGTTGGCGGCGTAAGGGCCGAACTCATCGCAGACAAACTCGCCCAGGGTCGCGAGCCCGAGCGGCGCGAATGAGTCGAGGATATGCTTGTAGCCTTTGCACCAGTCGCCCGGCTCATGCCCGTGTTCCTTTGAGAAACAGTATTTTGCCGGTCCGCTGAGCTGATCGAGGTAAACTCCGTCAACGCCGTATTCGTTTTTCGCCCTCTCGACGATATCGAGCAGTTCGCCCTGCCAGCCGGCGGACGAGGGGCACATGACCCCGAACGTTATATCTTTATTTCCGTATTGTTCGGTCAGCGGTTTGCCGTCTCTGCAGATGACGATCCTGTCTGAGACGTCCTTATATTTCATATTCGCGATGCGCGAGTTTATGTAAAAGGACACATGGACCCCGTCGTCGGATCTGCAGCCGTCACGCAGCTCGTCGACCGTGCCGAGCTCCGGATCAAAGTAGTATTGCGGGAATCCGTTGTCGAATCCGTCAATATGCCAGCCGGCGAACAGAAGATGATCGAGGCCGTAGCGCTTCGCCTGCTCCTTCAGCCCCGGGATGTCGCTGTATTTGTGGACCACCCCGCCGTTCTGATATCTGAAATCATAGTGAGCCAGCAGTCCGACCCCGTTTTTGAACCATTCGGGCTGCTCAAGTCCGCCGCCAAGGCGGGATTCCTTGTATTCACGGTAAATGTCCGCCCCTTCATGCCAGTCTCCGCCGTGGATCGCCGTTACAACGTCCGGGCTTGACCACCCGCAGCCTGAGGATCCGGTTATCTCATACTGCGCAAAGAAGCACATGCAGGGCTTAAGAGGACCGGGCGTGGATGCGCCGAGCGTTACGAGCGAGGAGCTTTCGCCGTGCGACGCGAAATACAGTCCGGATGTGTTGTCGGAATAGTCAAAGAACGACATCGAAAGCCCGCCCGGATAAAGCGAGCTCACGGTATACATTCCGTTGTCGTCCTTCCTCCCGCAGCAGCTGTCGACCCTGTATGAATATCTGTATTCCTGCCAGCGCCATTCTATGATGCTCTGCGGACGCGCAAAATATTCGACGGGATTTTCGTATCTGCGACCGGCTGCCGTTGGGTAATACAAAACGTCGTCCTCCCACGTTTCGCCGAGATATATCCCGTTCAGACACGGAAAGCGCGCGAACGAAAGCTCCGGAGAGTCGGCGATGTTGAGGTTCCAGTAGAGCTTATTGCCGTCAAAACGCACGGTATACGACACGTCGACCGGGACGGGTGTCCCGTCTCCGCCGTTAAGAAAGCGATACCGCACGGTAACGCCGTCTTCCGAAGAGGCGATTTCGCAGGCAAGTTCCCTGTTTCTTATGATATCGTCCGTGTGAAACGGAGCCAGCCTTTTTCCGTCCGTGCAGGTAAGATAAAAGGGCTGCTGCATTGAAAACATGGAATTTTTTATAAAGTTTTCTCCGGTGACGGAATCATGCAATTCAAGTATTTCCCCTGACTGAGAGTCCAGCGCGATTTCGACAACATCGTTCGAAAAGTGTAACCTGCTCTTATACATCTTTTTGCCTCCTGTTAACGGAACATTGATATTATATCTTCACAAATGACCCATGTCAACCGAATTATATTAGCAAAATAAAGGGCTAAACCTCACCAAATGAGAACATACCGGCGGATTTTCAGCTCCGCCGCTTCTCCTCGTCCATGCCGGATCTCATCCCACGACGCGGGGGATGCTCAGATTAAATACAGAAAAAGACACGCCCACGCGTGTCTTTTGTTTATATTTTTTTGGGCGGAAATCGGGTTTCACGTCTTTCTTCACTCTTTTTTCGCCTCGCCCTTGGTCTCGCAGTATATGCAGCGATAGACGTGATTTCCGCGGTCCGTCAGTCTGAATACGTGAGCGAGCTCCTGCTCGGTCGACGTGATACAGCGCGGATTTTTGCACTTTATGACGTCAGTCAGAAACAGCGGCATCTCAATGGACTTTTTCTCGACTAGTTCGCCGTCACGAATGACGTTCACCGTGGCCCCCGGGTCTACGTAACCGATCACGTCTAGGTTTATCTCCTCGACGCCGTCGATCTTGATGATGTCCTTGCGGCCCATTTTGGTACTCGTGACGTTTTTCATGATGGCGACCGTAGCCTCCGGGTCGTCGAGGCCCAGCAGCTCGTATATCTGCATTCCCTTGCCGGCTGTTATGTGGTCGATGACCACGCCGTTTTTTATCGAATCAACCGTCATATCGTCCCGGCCTCCCTCAGAAGTTTCAGAATAAGCGCCATGCGCATGAATTTGCCGTTCAGCACCTGTTTGAAATAGCATGCACGCGGATCGCCGTCGACGGCAACGCTTATCTCGTTTACGCGCGGCAGCGGATGCATGATTATCATATCGTTTTTCGCTGTTTTAAGTTTTTCCGGCGTGAGGATATAGCTGTCCTTGAGCCTCACGTAGTCCTCCTCATTGAAGAACCTTTCTCGCTGGACGCGGGTCATGTAAAGCACGTCCAGCTCCGGCATGGCTCCCGTGAGATCCGTCGTCTGAGAAAACGGTATGCCTTTTTTTCTCAGGACGTCGTTTTTCACATACGACGGGAGCTTAAGCTCGTCCGGCGATATAAGGACGAACTTTACGCCTTCATACCGTGAGAGGGCGTTTATAAGGCTGTGCACCGTCCTGCCGAACCTGAGGTCTCCGCAAAAGCCGACCGTCAGATCCCCGAGTCTTCCCTTTTCTCTGTAGATCGTCAGGATATCGGCGAGAGTCTGCGTCGGGTGGCAATGCCCGCCGTCGCCCGCGTTAATGACGGGGACGAGCGCGCTTTTCACGGCTACCCGGGCAGAGCCCTCCTTCGGGTGTCTCATCGCGATGATGTCGGCATAGCACGAAACGGTACGGGCCGTGTCGGCTACGCTCTCGCCCTTGGCGGCTGATGAAGACGCCGCGCTCGCCACAGAAAGGACGTTGCCCCCGAGCTCGTACATCGCCGCCTCGAAGCTCAGCCTTGTACGTGTGGACGGCTCAAAAAACAGCGTGGCAAGCTTTTTGCCCCGGCACGCCTCCGAGTATTTCCGCGGATTCTCTATGATGTCACACGCCTCGGCGATCATTTCGTCGAGTTCACCGACCGAAAGATCGAGAATATCTATGATTCCTCTCATAAAACGCCTCCGTCAGTTTTTCTTCCCTGCGCCGCTTATCCACGACTCGCCGGAAGGATCGTTTCTGAATTTTATCAGCCTGTCCACGTCCTCGCGGCTTATATAGCCCTCGTCGGCCGCGACCTCTGCTATCACATCAAAGTTCGTGAGCGAATGATTTTCGACGCCGGCCTCCCTCAGACGCTCAAAACCCTTTTTCATATTATACGTAAAGATCGACACGACGCCGAGCACGTCGGCGCCCGCCTCGCGCAGGACGTTCACGACCTCGATCACGCTCCCGCCTGTTGAGATCAGGTCCTCGACGACGACCGTTTTTTCGCCTTTTTCGAGCCTGCCCTCGATCTGATTTCCGCGGCCGTGATCCTTAGCCCCCGACCTCACGTATCCCATCGGAAGCCCGAGAATATGGCCTGTTATCGCCGCGTGCGCGATCCCGGCCGTCGACGTGCCCATAAGAACCTCCGCCGTGGGGAAAAACTCCCTGACTGCCCCGGCAAGCGCGTTTTCAATGTCGTTTCTCACCTCGGGAGCGGTCAGCGTCAGCCTGTTGTCGCAATATACCGGGCTTTTTATCCCGCTTGCCCAGGTGAAGGGCTCCTCCGGTCTGAAGAACACCGCCTTTATCTTCAGCAGGTCCGTCGCGATCAGTCTCTCTCTTTCAGTCATCTGTATCCTCCGTAAATTCCTTTACCGCCCTGAGATACGCATCCCGCGGGTCCGCGGCTGCCGTTATCGGGCGTCCCATCACGATATAGTCGGAACCCGCCCTTCTCGCTTCGCGCGGAGTCATTACTCGCTTCTGGTCTCCTTTTTCCCCGTCGGCGAACCTCACCCCGGGGGTGACCGTCAGAAAGCCGTCGCCGCAGACGCTGTGCACCCGCGCAGCCTCGAGCGGCGAGCAGACGACGCCGTCGAGCCCCGACCTTTTCGCGTTCTCCGCGTATTTCATCACGACGTCCTCCATCGGCTCCTTTATCAGTATCTCATTTTCAAGTGCCGCTGCGTCGGTCGACGTGAGCTGGGTGACCGCGATGAGCAGCGGACGGGTGCCGTCCGCCCTTGTCAGCCCCTCAAGCGCCGCTTTCATCATTGCCGACGTGCCCGACGCGTGCAGATTTGTTATATCGACGTCGAGCCCCGAGAGGACAGCCATCGTTTTTCTGACGGTCGTCGGGATGTCGTGGAGCTTCAGATCGAGAAAGATCCTGTGTCCGCGTCTCTTGATCTCGCGCACGACGGACGGGCCCTCGGCGTAGAAAAGCTCCATGCCGATCTTCACAAACGGCTTGCCGTGCCTGCCTGCCCCGCTCTCAAAGAGATCGAGAAAATCAAACGTCGTCCCGGCGTCCGCAAAATCGCACGCCACAATCACGTCCCTTGCCAATTCCTTGCACCTCCGATAATGTCTCTCAGACGGGTTATCCCGTATTTTTTCATGGTTTCGGGAAGGTCGCCTATTATATCCCGACAAACGTAGGGGTCAACCAGGTTAGCCGCGCCGACCTCGACCGCCGAAGCACCCGCGAGCATCATTTCGATGACGTCCTCGGCGCTCGAGACTCCGCCGCACCCGACGACGGGTATTTTGACCGCGCCGGACACCTGCCATACCATGCGGAGAGCCACCGGGAAGACGGCGGGCCCCGAAAAACCGCCGACCGCGTTCGCTATGACCGGTCTCTTTGTTTTAAGGTCGATCCTCATTCCGAGCATCGTATTTATCAGGCAAATCCCGTCGGCGCCGGCGTCCTCGCAGGCGAGGGCTATGCCGACAATGTCGGTAACGTTCGGCGAAAGCGTGACGATAACGGGCTTTTTCACTACCGTCCTGACGGCTCTCACGACCCCGGCCGCGCTTTCCGCGCTCGTGCCAAAGCCCATTCCGCCCCCGTGAACGTTCGGACAGCTGACGTTTATCTCAAGCCAGCCGACCTGCGGCTCTCTGTCCAGTTTTTCGCAGGTATAGGCGTATTCTTCAACCGAAAATCCGCTGACATTCGCTATCACCGGCTTCGAGAAGCACCCGGCGAGCCTCGGCAGCTCCTCGGAAATGACCTTTTCGACTCCGGGATTCTGCAGCCCTATCGAGTTTATCATTCCGGCCGTGCATTCCGCTATGCGCGGAAGAGGGTTCCCGTACCTCGGCTCGGCCGTTGTTCCCTTGAAGGAGAACGTCCCGAGGACGTTTATATCGTAAAGCTCGGAAAACTCGTACCCGTATCCGAAGGTCCCGGACGCCGGTATGACCGGGTTTTCAAGCTCTGTTCCGCAAAGTTCGACTCTCAGATCTTCCATTTCAAAAGTCCCGCGGGCGGCCTGCGCCTCACCACAAAAGCTCCTTTTTTTCAAAAACCGGACCGTCCCTGCAAACCCTTTTCGGTCCCGCCGCCGTCATTACGCTGCAGCCCATACACGCGCCGAAGCCGCAGCCCATCCGTTCCTCGAGGCTGAACTGCCCGTCGGTCTCCGCCGTCCGGAAAACCGCCTTCAGCATCGGCAGCGGGCCGCAGGTATAAAAATACGTATATCCGTCCGGCAGAGCGTCGGTCACGAATCCCTTTGCGCCGCGCGTCCCGTCGACCGTCGTCACAATAACGTCGCAGCCGGCGGCCCGGAACTCCTCCTCGAAAAAAACGTCCTTCGCCGAGTTGAAGCCAAGCACGGCCGTCGGCTTCGCACCGGATTTTACAAGTTCATTCGCGAGCAGGTAGAGCGGCGGCACGCCGACTCCCCCGCCGATGAGCAGCGGCCTTTTGCCTGCTTTTTTCATATCATAGCCGTTTCCGAGTCCCGTGAGCACTCTGAACTCCGACCCGGGGGCAGCCTCCGAGAGCCTCGACGTGCCCTTGCCGACCACCTTGAAGATCAGGGTCAGCTCACCCTCCGCGACGTCGCAGACGGATATCGGGCGTCTGAGGTACAGGCCGTCGATCGCCACGTTCACGAACTGCCCGGGGCGCTTTATTTCCGACGTGTCGCCCTCAAGTCCCATCATGAATACGCCGTCGGCGATTTTTCTGCAATATACGGTTTTGAATATACCGTCTTTCATTTCAAAGTCGTTTCCCTTCGGACCGCGCTTTTCAGGAGTCGATCGTTGATATCGTGAGCGTCGTCTCCTCGAGCACGTCAAGGAGGACCTTCACGGTGTCGAGCGACGTAAAGATCGTCACGTTGTTTTCCGTCGCGAGCTTCCTTATCTCGACGCCGTCGCTCAGTCCGACCTTCGAGCCTATGTCACGGGTGTTGATCACATACGCGATATGCCCCTGCCTTATCGCCTCGGGGATATCGCGGCTTCCCTCCGAGATCTTTCCGAGAACGTGCGTGCGGATGCCGTTTTCCTTGAGGAAGCGGCCGGTGCCCGCCGTCGCCTGAATGTTGAATCCCAGGTTGTAGAAGCGCCTGATGAGCGGCAGAGCCTCGTTTTTGTCCCTGTCGGATATCGTCGCGAAGACCGTCCCGTAGTTCTGAAGATGCGTGCCTGCCGCCTGGAGCGCCTTATAAAGCGCCCTGTTCAGTTTGTCGTCATATCCTATCGCCTCGCCTGTCGACTTCATTTCCGGCGAAAGGTAGGCGTCGAGCCCCTTGATCTTGTTGAAGCTGAAGACCGGGACTTTTACGTAATACCGCTTTTTCTCCTCGGGATACAGGCAGAATATTCCCTGTTCCTTGAGCGAATTGCCGAGAATGACCTCAGTCGCTATATCGGCGAGGCTGTATCCCGTCGCCTTGCTGAGGAACGGCACCGTGCGCGACGAGCGGGGATTGACCTCTATGATATATACGTTTTCGTCGCCGTCAACGATGAACTGGATGTTGTAAAGTCCGACGATGCCGATACCGAGACCGAGCCTCTTTGCGTACCCGAGGATGGTCCCCTTCACCTTATCCGAAATACTGAACGTCGGATATACGCTGATCGAGTCTCCCGAATGTATGCCGGTGCGCTCGACAAGCTCCATAATACCCGGCACGAACACGTCGCGGCCGTCGCATATCGCGTCAACCTCGACCTCCTTGCCGAGGATGTATTTGTCGACAAGGACGGGTTTGTCGGCGTCTATCTCAACGGCTGTTTTGAGGTAATGCCTCAGCTGATCCTCGTTTGCAACGATCTGCATCGCTCGCCCTCCGAGAACGAACGAAGGCCTGACGAGCACCGGATATCCTATCTCGGCGGCCGCGCTTACCCCGTCCTCGATCCTCGTGACGGCGCGCCCCTTCGGCTGCGGGATGCCGAGCTCAAGCAGTATTTTTTCAAAGCTGTCCCGGTTCTCGGCCTTTTCTATCGCCGCGCAGTCTGTACCTATTATCTTCACGCCCCTGTCGACAAGCGGCCGGGCGAGGTTTATAGCCGTCTGACCGCCGAGGGAGGCTATGACCCCCTCGGGCTTCTCGAAGTCTATGATAGCCATCACGTCCTCTGGAGTGAGAGGCTCGAAATAGAGCTTGTCGGCCGTCGTGTAGTCAGTCGAAACGGTCTCGGGGTTGTTGTTTATTATGATCGACTCATATCCGGCGCGCCCGATTGTCTGCACGGCGTGCACGGTCGAGTAGTCGAACTCCACGCCCTGCCCGATCCTTATCGGACCGGCGCCGAGCACGACGATCTTCTTTTTGCAGGAAAGCCTGGATTCGTTTTTCCCGGTGTATGACGAATAAAGATACGCGATATATTTCCCGGTATGGAGCGTATCGACCATCCTGAAGACCGGCACGATACCGTGCTTTTTCCTTTTTTCACAGACGCTGAGCTCATCCGTTTTCCAGAGTGCGGCTATGTATTTGTCTGAAAAGCCCATCTTTTTGGCTTTTTCAAGCACGGCGACATCGTTTACGTTCGCCGTGAGCTCTTTTTCCATCCCGACTATTTTCCCGAAGCTCTCAAGGAAGAGTTCCGTGATCATCGTCGCCCTGTGTATCCTCTTGACGTCGGCGCCGCGGCGCAGAAGCTCGCACACCGCGAAGATGTTGTCGGCTCTCGTTTCGGAGATATAGTCGAAGAGCTCCTCATCCGAAAATCCGTCGAACTTCTGAAGTCTCAGGTGCGTCACACCGGTTTCAAGCGAACGGACGGATTTCAGGATGCACTCCTCAAGGTTCGATCCGATGCCCATGACCTCGCCGGTCGCCTTCATCTGCGTCCCGAGTATATTCGGCGCAGACGTGAACTTGTCGAACGGGAACCTCGGGAACTTCGCGACGATATAGTCGAGCGAGGGTTCCATCGCCGCGTTCCCTCCCGCGACGGGTATCTCCTCGAGCGACATTCCGAGAGCGATCTTCGCCGTCACCCTCGCGATCGGATATCCGCTCGCCTTCGACGCGAGCGCCGACGAGCGGGACACGCGGGGATTGACCTCTATCAGGAAATATTCGCTCGATTCCGGATTGAGCGCGAACTGAACGTTACAGCCGCCCTCCACGCCGAGCTCGCGGATGATCTTTAAAGCCGAGTCGTTCAGCATCCTGAGATCGCTGTCGCTCAGCGAGAGTATCGGGGCGACGACGATAGAGTCCCCCGTGTGGACTCCGACGGGGTCGACGTTCTCCATGCCGCAAATTGTTATCGCGTGGTCGTTCGAGTCGCGCATTACCTCGAACTCGATCTCCTTATAGCCTTTTACGGACTTTTCGACAAGCACCTGAGAAACCGGCGAGAGCCTGAATCCGTTCTGAGCGATCTCCGTGAGCTCCTCCTCGTTTTCAGCGAAACCGCCGCCCGTCCCGCCGAGAGTGAACGCCGGGCGGAGAACGACGGGATAGCCGATCTCAACGGCCGCCGCCTTCGCCTCTTCTATGCTGTACGTTATCCTGCTCGGGATGACGGGCTCGCCGATCGACTCACACATTTCCTTGAAGAGCTCGCGATCCTCGGCGCGCTCGATGCTTTCCGCGGGAGTTCCGAGAAGCTCGGTCCCGCATTCCTTGAGTATGCCCTTTTTCGAGAGCTGCATGGCGAGGTTCAGACCCGTCTGTCCGCCGATGCCGGGGACGATCGCGTCCGGCCTTTCATATCTCAGTATCTTTGCGACGTACTCAAGGGTGAGCGGCTCCATATACACCTTGTCGGCGATCGACGTGTCCGTCATTATCGTCGCGGGGTTGGAGTTGCAGAGAATGACCTCGTATCCCTCTTCCTTAAGCGCAAGGCATGCCTGCGTGCCCGCGTAGTCGAACTCGGCGGCCTGACCGATGACTATGGGACCCGAACCGATTATAAGCACTTTTTTTATATCTGTTCTCTTTGACATTTTATTGCCTCCGGTACTTCATTGGGCGGTATAGACGTTCCTGCCGGAAAAATGCGTAAGAACGCATTTCCCGCGGACTCCCCGGCCTTCGAACGGCGTCGATCTCCCCTTTGACAGGAAATCGGCGGGGTCGATCGTATAAAACGCGTCGAGATCGAAGACCGTGAAACCGTCGCCGAGGGGTATACCGAACCTCTCCCTCGGATTTATCGCCATAAGCTCGACAAGCTTTTCGAGCGTGATGACGTCTTCCCTCACAAGATATGTGTAAAGAAGCGGGAACGCCGTTTCAAGGCCGACCACGCCGAAGGGACTGCCTGCAAGCCCGCGCGATTTTTCCTCCGCGCCGTGAGGCGCGTGATCCGTGGCTATCATATCGATCGTCCCGTCGCGAAGCCCCTCGAGCAGGGCGAACCTGTCACCTGATCCCCGCAGCGGCGGATTCATCTTGAATCTCCCGTCTTCTCTGAGATCGTTTTCATCCAGCAGGAGATAGTGCGGCGCGGTCTCGCAGGTGACGTCGACGCCGTCCCTTTTCGCCTGCCTTATGAGCTCGACGCTCTCCCGGCAGGAGACGTGACAAACGTGATACGGCGCGCCGGTCTCCTTCGCAAGCTCAAGGTCGCGCTCGATCGGACGCCATTCGCTTTCCCGGCAGATCCCCGGGTGACCGTGCGCGCGAGCGTAGTTTCCCTCGTGGATACAGCCGCCTCTCAGAAGCGACCTGTCCTCACAGTGGCAGACGGTTATCTTACCCGCGTCCTTTATACGGAGCATCGCTTCGCGCATGACTTCGCGCGACTGTATCCCGACCCCGTCGTCCGAAAACGCGACGACCTTCCCGGCCATTCTCTTTATCTCGGAAAGATTTTCGCCCTTCTCGCCGACTGTGATCGACCCGTACGGAAGGACGTCGATAACGGCGTCCCTTCTTATTATCTCAAGTTCCTTTTCAAGATTCTCCGCCGTGTCCGGGACCGGGTCAAGGTTCGGCATCGCGCACACAGCCGTGTATCCGCCGCGCGCCGCCGCGCGCGACCCGTCGGCTATGGTTTCCTTATAAGAAAAACCCGGCTCTCTGAAGTGAACGTGTACGTCACAAAAGCCGGGAAAAACCGTCAGACCCTCCGAAACCGGAAACGCCGATATATCGTTATCTGAAAGAACCGGAGAAAATGAGTGGATCCTGTCGCTCATGAATACAGAATACCCGGGCATTTTGTCCTTCATAATTTCTCCTCCGTCTTGACAGCCTCTCTGTGCCGTCTTAAAGACAGGTCCGGAAGCCAGTCCCGAACCGTTTGCAATATTATATCACACAATGCCGTTCATGGCAAGAGGAAAATGTTCCTCCGGATTAAAAAAATCTCGATCCCACCAGGCTCCGCCTCGTTGACATTGAACGGACAATAAGGTATAATGAGACGATGCGGTCCCGGCGTATTCGGCGCCGGGAGCAAGTGAAAGCCGCGCACAAAGTGCGTCACCTGTGCCGGCCGAGACATGAGATGAACCGAGGAACGGATCCTATGATAGATATACCGTCGATTGTCGGGACGAAAAAGCCGGATCCCGAAAAACTTGCAGCCCGCGGCTTCGTCAGCGCGTGCGGACTTTTTTCAAAGGACTTCCCCGTCATGGACGGGCAGTATATTTCAAGGATCACGATCTCAAAGGACGGCGCGGTCGATATAAGGGTATACGAGGCAGACACCGGCGAAGAATATATGCCGGCTCACATATACGGTGCAACGGGCGCTTACGTCGGAGCTGTTCACAGCGAATGCGAGGCGATATTGCGCAAAACCGTCGACGACTGCTTTTTTACGGACTGCTTCAGGTCCGGTCAGTCAAAACGGATCCTCCGGTATATCAGGGACGTTTACGACGCCGGGCCGGAGTTTTTGTGGCGTATCTACCCCGAGATCGCGGCGATAAGGGTCCACGGTAAAAAGTCATGGTTCGCGATCGTCGGAAGAATACCAAAAGACCGGCTTTTCCCCGGCGCGGACGGCGTCGTTGAAATAATAAATCTGAAGGGCAGCCCGGACGAAGTCAAAACCTTGACAGAGTCGAAGGTCGCCTGCCCGGCCTATCACATGAACAAGCGGGACTGGTACAGCCTTGTCCTCGACGATACCCTGCCGGACGAGAGGGTGACCGCCCTTATCGACAGAAGCGTCTGTCTTGTTGAGAATGACTGACAGCCACGGCGGGAAAAGATAAGGACATCCCTTCGGCGAGCGCGATCGAAGGACGGTCCCGTCGTCCATCGGCGAATCTATCTGGTCCTCTTCAATCTGCTATTAAAGAAATGGGCGTAATAATTCGATATATTCATTAATAATTTTGGAAATGAACAAAGGCGCAAATGAACTGCTTTGCAAGCAGAAAGTTAAAGATGAGATTTATCCTGTTAATCCTGATGGGGAATCATTAGCCAAACTCGAGATGATTGCTGAAATAAAAACAATAGATCCTTCACGGCTTTCTTTATCGCTTACAAAAAGCATTTCGGATGCAGTCCGTCCGACCAACGATATTTTTTCGATCGATCAGAACAAAACTGTGCTGTAAGACAGTCAGGGAAACCGGTTTTGCGGCGGGACAGCGCCTTTCCGATCCGCTGAATGTTCAATCAGGATTATATACCTTAAAGCCGTTTTTTGCAACTATAAAACCAAGCATAAACATTAAAAATCCGTGCATACGACCCGACGTTGATATATACTGCAAACAGTCCGCCCATGATGAAAATATCGTGTCTGACGCAGCAGGCGTCAACGGCGCCGTGACAGGTGTTCCGGATCTTTATCAGTCAAATACGATAAGCAATTATCACGAACCGTCTGTCAAACAGAAACGGCGCCGGATTTTCCGTCCGGTGCCGTTTTTTATGACGTTTTAATCCTATGATTTCAACCTGTATGTTCTGTTACGGTTTGCGCCCTCGGCTATCAGTATCCCTTCCGAAACTAGCTCTGAAAGATAATCGCGCGCTCTCGACGCTTTCAGCTCCGCAACCTCTGCAATTTCAGAAGTCCGGACCGTGGGATGATCAGTAACGTAATCTATAATAAGCTGTTTCCTTGCCTCTTTTGTCATCAGTTTATCGCCGATTTTTATCGCCGATTTATCGCCGGTAGTCGGTGATAAAACCAGCGATAAAGTCGTCCTGTCCGGTTCAAACGACTGGATGATCGTCGGCTCTGCCCAGTTCTGATCGTGCCATACGCGGAATATATTCGGTATTCCGCTTCCCGCGCGTTCGCCTATATCGATCATGTTCAGCATTTTGAGCATCGTCCCGTTTCTCGGATCGGAGAAGCCTCCGCCTATTGCCGCGTCTATTCCGATGCGGAAACTGCCGGGGTTGCTCAGCGTAACAGATTCACGCTTTTTAATGATAACAACTCCGCCTCTGCCGTAATAATCCGCGTTGACAAGACAGTTCGCGAGCGCCTCGCGGATGGCCTTGTGGACAGGCGTGTCGTCCACACGAAGTCCGCCGTTCATTTCAAACGGCACTTTCAGATCAAGCTGAAGTCTGTTGTATGCGCGAAAATAGAAATCGTATACGTTGCCGCTCCAGTCACCGGAAGAAGAGATGAACCTGTCCGTCCAGCGGTGAACGTCGTCGTATTCCTCGCGATAATCAAGAAAATAGTTCGGAAACTCGCGGACTATGTCATATTCGTTGCCTAACATCAGGAGGCCCGCCGACGTCGGATGCTTTTTCCCGTCTTCGCCGATCCCGGCGGCGCCGAGTTTTATGAGGAATTCCTGATCCTCAAGCGTGTCCCAGACGTGCCCGGGGCGGGACAGTCTCATACGCTGACGGTATGAACGGAGGCTTTCGGAGTTAATGACGTCCATTCCGAAATTGTCGAGAACAAGCATGTCCTGCGTTCTGACGGACGCGTCTCGGTACATCGCCTTCAGTTCCTCGTCCGTACACTTGTAATCGCCTTCTCCGTTACGGCGGTAGCTGTTGAGCGGGTTGCCGTCGATGTATACGGGTTTGTACGATCTTTCGGCGCGAGGAACGTTAATGACAACGATGTGTTTGCCGTCAACGATCTCCACTGAAACGTCTTTGCCCGAAAGAACGTTCACGCTTGCCTTCTGAGTATTGTTGACCATATCCCAGAATTCTTTGAACAGCTTTTCGGGATCCGGAAGATCTACTGCGTGAAGCGATTTGTCAGGATACTCTTCAACTCCGAGCAGAATGATTCCGCCCAGGGTGTTTGCAAAAGCTGAATACGTCTCCCATATACTGTGCGGGAGCCCGCCGAGCGCTTTCTTGGCTTCTATCCGGTTGTTTTCCCTGTATTTTTCAAGGTGGTTCAAATCTATCATCCGAATTCCGATCCTCTGTTTCGCCCGCGGCGCCTGTTTCGGAAAACCGTCCGTCCCGCGCCCGGTTCCGGCGTTTCCGGCTTCTGGCGATCGCCCGATACACTCGTTTTTTTTTGGTCAGCCCTTCGTGAAACAGGCAGCTGAAAACGCCATCCGGTTTTTTCATCATCCGAAACGGAGCTCGCTGCCGGTATATCTTCAAAAAGCCCGCCGATCCGACGCCTATTATTATATCAACAGTCGTTCATTCAGTCAAGTCGATCTTAACACACTCAAAAAACCGTGAAGGCCGGTTTTTCCATTACGATGATGAATAAATCCATTTACAACGGAACGTGTCAGGTATACAATAAGAAGCGCTGTGGAGCCTGTACCGGAACCGGTACGGCTGCCGCTTATCTGTGAGGTAAGAAATGAAAAAACTATTGGCGTTTGTCTTTATCATTGCGCTGCTGACGTCGGTTTGTTCGTGCGGAACAGCTGGCCGACTTACGCAAACGATAACAGATTCATCGAGGTCATGCGTACGACCGAGGGACTTGATCTTAACTTTTTACCCCGGTTCGTTTCAGCTCATGTTACAAGCAACACAGAACCCCGGAGACGGTCGTCTCCGGGGTGCTTTTTCCTGATTACGGAATTGTTATTTCAGGCGTTTCGTCGCAGGGGATCCTGTCGGAGCGGCAGCGGTAGAACGTCTTTTATGTTTCACATCCGATCAAATAATGCGAGCACAGTGCCGTTCCGTACAAAATCAGCGCCCTTTTTTCTTTGTTATGTAAAGAACAGTTCCGGAAGCGAATATCGCACAAACGGTCGCAGCAATTGCGCCCGAAAGATTGTCCGCCGTGGGAGGAGCGTAATCGTTTGATACTCTTCTGACTGTCGTGAAGGTGCTTTTCTGGATCTTATCGGAAGCGCCGTTTACCGCGTTCCAGGCTCCGTCCTGGACTTCCAGTATATAGCGGACGTCTCCGAAAAGTTCGTTAGCTTCGGCTTTACTGAACGTACCGGCGCCAAGTCCCGAACATCCGAAAAACGTGTCCGACGTGTTGTCATTATTAAACGACTGTGATATATCAAAATTCTTTGAAATCATAACGCGGAACGTTTTCGACGTACCGAAACCCCTGTACTGCTGAAGATGTAACGGCTGTCTGTCCGTGTCTGCAAGAAACGCAGTGATCTTACCGCCATCCAGGATAACGGTTGTGTAATCTATCGTAAATCTCGCGTTTCTCGTAGTCACAAGTCTTCCTACCGAAGCCGTGCCGCCTATGGTTATGACCGCAGATCCCGAGATATTACCCAAAGCGTTTGTCCTGAACACTTCAACTTCTGCAAACGAACCGGAGCGGAGAGTTATTTTTGCGTTTCCGCTATACACTCCGTTTCTGAAATGCCTGGATGAATATGCCGACGTATACTGTTCTCCGTTGAACGTACCGGCAACCGTCACGTAAATGCTTCCGGACGTTTTTACGCCGTCCCCGAACGTGAACTCATAAAAATCAGTGATAAATCCGAACGACTTATCAGTGGTGAAAGTTACGTTCTCAAAGGTTACGTTTCCGCCCATTCTCCACATGGAATTTTCATCAGCTGTAAAGCTGATAGTACCGCCCGTGAATTTAACGTTCGATTTGTGACGGGGCGACGCATACATGACTTTACCCCCGAAACTGAACGGCACGGTTCCGATCACGTTAATCGTGACGTTTCCGTTGAGTTTGGCGGCAGCGGACAGGGCTTTCTGAATCGTCCCGAGAGGGCTGTCTTTCGTCATTCCGTCGCCGGTCCCGCCGTCTTTGACCCAGATCGGAGTCGATGTTTCGTCGGGATCGGTCCCGGACGGATTATCGTCTCCGCCGACCGGGTCGTCACCTCCGCCGGGATTAACCTCGCCGGGCTGATCTCCCGGAGTGTCGACAGGTTGCCCGGACGATTTCACAATTCCTCCAAACGTGACGGTCTGAACCTTTCCGCTTGATATTACGGTATCATACAGTGAATCCGCAACCTCAAGCTTATAATCGCACGACGAAAGGAATTGAGCCGCCGTTTCCTCCGTATAGTTCCCTGCTCCGCACCCTGATATTCCGCTGAAGGTGTCGTTTGCTGACGCACCGAAAGAACCGGAAATATTGAATTTATCCGTGATAATCACTCTGAATGACTGCGTCGCTCCCATGTCGGTTTTGAGCGAGGCCGCCGGGCGGTCGGTATTTGAGCAGAAAAGACCGACTTTGCCGCCGTCAAGGATAATTTTTGCGTTCTTAACCGTACTTCCGGCCGGAGCAGAACGGAAAACGCTCAGACGAACGATCTCCGCAGTCCCGCCGACGGTTAATGTCGCATCCCCGTCGATGGGTCCTTTTGCGTTTGCGCGGAACACCTGGACCTCCGCAAACTTCCCCGAAAGCAGGGTTATGTTCGCATCGTCAGGGTATTTCGTCCCGTCAAAATGATTTGATACGTATTTGTCCTTGTGATTGCTGAAACAACCCGCGGCAAAAATGTAGAAATCTTTGCCTGACGTGCTGACGCCTTCACCGACCGTAAAATCCCAGCCGTCTGTGCAGAGACCTAACGCTACGTTCGTACTTAGTGCGATATTTTCAAACACCGTAGGACCGCCCATGACCCAGATGGAGTTGCCCGTCGATGAAATCGACAGAGATCCGCCGGTTATCTTCAATTCGCCGGCGTGCACCGGAGTGTTATAAGCGAGATCTATTTCAAACGTGAGGGCACCCGAGATATGAATCGTTGCGGTATTTCCGGAGGTTGCCTTTGCAGACGCGCTTTCAAGAGCTTCCTGCATGGTACCTAACGGGGACGATTCAGAGCTTCCGTCCCCGCTTCCTCCGGCGGCCACATAAACGTCATGAGCAGTCGCATTGACCGCAATGAAAGGGATAACAGAAAGCGCAAAAACAATCGCTACAATAATCGATATCGTTTTTTTCATTATTGCATTCTCCTTTTAAGGCTGATAACCATCCCAAATCCCGAGGTATTTTCCGTTCCCGTACACGTAGATTCCGCTTACAAGGATATCCCCTGTCTGGCCATCGACGGTGTTGAATATCCCTCGCTGCGGCGCGCCGTTACCGTCAACCGATTTTTCCGGAGTGCTGCTGTTAAGCAGGATAAAACCTTTCATTATTGCCTCCTTATACGCCCGGGTAACTGTCGGTATCGGAAAGAGAAACCGCGACTACAGGTCCGTACAACGTTGTCCCGTCCTGAAATCTCAGGTAAAGTCTTGCGGCAAAAGCCTGATAAACAGGCAAATTCTGCCAGTATACCGCTATTACGGACGCGTAATCCGTATCCATCGTATTATCAAGTTTGTCCGCGGAAATCACGGCGGCGGTGCCGTCAGTATCCTTTATGACCCTGCTGATGAGAAGACTTGTATATCTTGCGGGTATTTTTGTAAAGAGAGGCGATCCACCGTCCTGCAGAAGTTTCAGACCGCCGTCCGTTGCGTAAGTTTCCTCGGCGAACATCAGACCGACCTCAACGTCTTCAGGCATATCCGTTGCAGACAATATAGCAAGGTCGTCAACGGTTCCGTCGCCGGATATTTCATTTACGTAAGAAATTGATACGTTTGAACCGATATGCTCAATGCGGGAGAAATAGTCCGAACGAACTTTTGACGACAGAGAACCGGATATTATATTGTCATATAAACCTTTATCCTGAACATGAAGCACGTAGTTTGTCATGCTTTTGAGAGTGGTAATATAACTTGAATCGCTGTAAGTTCCGGCACAAATTCCGCTCAATCCCGTTCCGCCGGCGGTAAAGCTGCCCGATATGTCGAAATTGTCCGTCAGAACCACATGAAATGAATGTGACGCTCCATACGAATTGTTGGCGGGTTTCCCGTCGTGATTCGCAGCGAAAACGGAAACAACTCCGCCGTCAAGGACGATCGTCGCGTCATTTACCGTGCAGTTGACTTTGGAACTGCGCCAGATATTCAGTCTTCCGATCTCCGCGGTTCCGCCGATTTTAATATACGCGTTTCCGTCAATCGGTCCGAGCCCGTTTCCGCGAAAAATCTGAACCTCGGCAAATTTCCCAGACAGAACCGTTATTCTGGCATCTCCCTCAAATTTGCTTCCGTCAAATCTGTTGGAAACGTAACTGCTGACCAAGCTGTTTATAGAGCCCGAAGCACAGATATAAAAACTTCCCGACGTGCTCACCCCGACGCCGATCTCAAAATCATTGGCGTCGGTTATAAAAACTATGTTATTGGACGTGCTGAGCGTAATATTTTCAAATACGGTCGATCCGCCGAAAACAATCTGCGCCTGCCCGCTCGATGAAAACGTCAGAATTCCCGTTCCGTCTCCGGTGATAGTCACTGTTCCCGAATGAACCGGAACGTTATATGACAGGGTCCCGGCTTCGGCGAAATCAAACGCCGCCGTGCCGGAAACGTGGATCGTGACCTCTTCCCCATCCGCCGCCAGATCAGCCGCCTTTTCAATTGCCGCCGTTACGCTGCCAAGCGGAGCTTCCGACGACAGGCCTTCTCCCGTTCCCTCGGCGCTTACGTAAACATCGGTAGCTTCGCTTTCCAGGGCAAAGACCCCGAGCAGCGGGATAAAATGAATCACAAGCGCCAAAGTCAGAAGAAATGAAATAGTCTTTTTCATGTATTTTTTCTCCTTTTAGGATTTATTTTTTTTGAAAAGCACAGCCGCAACGCCAACCGCTATAAACGCCGCGACGATCGCCGAGATGCTTATGACGATAACGATAATATCGGCGTTCTTCCGTCGGATGCCATCGTTCGTGTTTAGCGATTCTGTTTCTCCGGTGTTCAAAGTATCAGAAGACTCCCCGCTTTCATCCGGATCAAGTGAAACATTGCTTTCCGTAAAGCCCGTCAGCTTCATACCGAGCGGCATCGGATTAATGCTGATAGTATATACGGTTTCCGGTTCGTTTGGATGCCCGCTCCCGTTACCAACGACCATTTTGCCGTTGACAATGCTGTAAGGCTCCGCAAACGCGAACCTGCCGCTTGAAGTGTCCTTGCCAATATACGCGTGATAACACAGCCAGCGGTTCCCGTCAACGTCCCTGTAGTATGACGCGTGACCGCAGCCGTTAATCGCAGCGGAAAGGGAGAAAAACGGCAACTCATCCTTTGCCCAGCTGCTTTTCATAAGCGGATCGCCGCCGAGATAAGTCATCTGAGCAAGACAGTATGAGGTCGTCCAGTAGCCGCTTCCCGAGTAAATAATGAACACTTCACCGTTATCTCCGTAAACCGCGGTGCTTCCTTCGACAACCATCGGCCACCATTTTTCCTCTGTTGACGATTTTCCGTAACCGCCCTTTTCCCACGGATATTCGGGAGTACAAATAACACCTGATTTCCCACGCATAATCCATGGAGTATCCATCTCGGTTATGTTAATCGTCTGATAGAAATCCGCAGTTCCGCGACCCTCTTCCGAAATGAACATTATATAGGGCACGCCTTCTATGCGAATGACCGACATTCCCCCGAAAAGTTTGTCTCCGCTGTTGACCGACGCATCGTCTTTATTGTACATTTTAACGGGAACATTTACCTCGCCGGTTACGGGATTGCCCCACCGCCCCAGAAGATCGTCTCCGTCGAGACACTTAAGGACAAAAGCCTTCAGTTTTTCCGCGGTTTCCACAGACCCGTCGTCACAGCAGATAAATAAATACCATCCTGCGTTCTCGCTTCCGACCTCGGCCTCGGAGAAGTAATGGATCTCGGGAGACCACATTTTATGGGAATACTCGTGCCCCGGCGCAGGATTGAATATTTTGTATCCCTTTGAATGGCTCAGATCGGATATATTCGTTACCTTATGAAGAATTCCTCCGGTCGCGGCGTAATAATAGTATCCTCCGCAGGTGAACACCCACGGATCCGCGCCTGCGCGCAGCGGATTTGTAAACGTTATTTCTCCGGTTTCCGCTTCGGAAATAACGACTGTATCGGAAACGGTCAGCTTGCTTTTGCCTCCCCCGGGATATTTTTCGCACCCGAGGACATCCGTCAGGTGTGAGAAATCACCGCCGTTCAGAGTTACGTCAAAGCTTCCCTGATATTTTGTCAGGCGCGCGGGAGAAGGGGCGATCTGAAAATAAACGGTACCGCCGTTTATCGTTACGGAAATAACGTGGTTAAGACCGTATCCCGGAGCTGTCTGACTGTACAATCCGTAAATGCCGCCGTAAAATGTGCCTCCGTTTACGGTGATATGTGATTCGGCGCTGGTAAATCCGCTTCCGGCAAGAGATACATAGCCGTCGAACACACCTCCGTTTATTGTTATGTCTGATTTCCCTCCTCTGACAGCGACAGCACCGGAATTAACGCTGCCGCCTATCAGTCGGTTCCAATGACCGCCGTTTATCGTGAGAACGGCGTTTTCCGCTGCCTTACCGTCGTTCCGGCCGGCAGAAATGGACAGAAATTCGTCGTTGTCATTCTTTGCGATTGACTCGACCGTCTCGCCGATCACAAGCGGATATCCCATAGCATAAACGGAAAGCCCGACGTTATTCACGATAAATTTCAGATCGTCAAACGCCGTGGCGCCGCCGATCAGCATATTCGCATTGAAAAGAATCGTCCCTTCCCTGTCGAAAAATGCGTCTCTCCCGGTTATCGTTACCGCGTAAGAATAGGATGCAAGCTTCTGATAATTATGAGAATAATCCCCGCATATCACAACGTTACCGTCTGACCCGAGCGATTGAACGGCTTTTGACAAATCACCAAACGGAGAACCCGGAGAACTGCCGTCGCCCGTACCCCCGTTCTCAACGTAAACTATATTCATTGATGAAATATCATCAAAGCCGACGTTCAGCAGAGCTTTGGTCTCATCAGAAACATCAGACCCGTAAACTAGCCTGCGTCCGTTTTTGCCTGAGTCGGTGAAAGCGACACGATCTATCCGTACTCTGTTTATAAAAAAGCCCGTGGCGCCGTCGACAGATAAGCAACCGACAGCTCCGTCAAACAACTGTACTATCGCAGAACCGGACGCTTCTATTTTCTCACAACTCCCGCCGATGATTTCGGCGGAAGAGGACCCTGAAACTATAAGACCGGATATTTTACCGTCCGAAAGACTAATAAACGCCCCGTCGCCCCGGGATCTGACAACAGAATACTCACCGGAGCCGATCGAAAGCACGTTCGCTGCGGAAACGCTGACGTCTCCAAGCGCGACGACACCCGTGCCGAAAGAAAGGCGGTCATCTGCGCTGATATGCAGCGGAACGGACGCTTTTATAGTAATATCTTCAAATTTTGCGGGAGACAGAAAACTTACCGTTTCCCCGTTAAACGTAAGAACGGCGTTGTTTTCAGACGTAATAACCACTTCTTTTGACGTTGAAGGAAGCGAGACGTCAGCTCCGATAACGTAATCTTCTCTCAGGATTATCGTTCCTCCGGAGACTTCAAGCAGAGACAGCGCCTCCTCTATCGTTCCGACTCCGTCCTGCCCGACAACGACGCTGGTTGTATTTTCCGCAACGTCAAACGCCTTTTCGATTTTGACTATATCAGCCTGAGAATACTTCAGGACGTTATACGTCGCTTTTTTACCAGACGTCTTTGCCTCTCCGGCAAGGGTGTCGTTTTCATAAACAACAGCAACCGACCCGAAGGAGGTACCGCGAAAATCAACCGCTGCGTCACCGATCACGTTATTGACGAATAAATTCCCTATGGAACCGCCGTTCAGGATCAGATCCGCTGTCCCGGTCAGCTTTCGGGTGACGTCTCCTGCGGTAAAAACGTTTCGTATTTCCCCGCCGTTAACGGTTATTACCGTGCTTCCGCCCGCATGATTGTAAAGCGTTCCGCCGTAAACAGTGTCTATGATTCCCCCGTTAACCGTAATATTTGACGTCCCCGTAAAATACATGGTCGCCGCGCCTTTTGTTCTCGTAAAGCCGCAGATATAATGATACCCGCCCCCGTCGATTATTAAGCGCGAATCTTTTCCCTTTGAAAGCTGAGGCGATGAAGGTGCCTCATATCCCCCAACAAGGAAAAGATATTTAAGACCGTTAGTTATTTTCACCCGTTCCGTCATGTGCAAATCGTGGAACTGGGCCGCAATAACCGCGTTTCCGGAGCAAGTTATGCCGACTTCGTCAAAAACGTCCGGTCCGTTCATGCGATAAACGGACGATCCTGATAACAACAGACTTTTTCCGTTTACCGAAGAGAACGTGATGACTCCCTCGTGCGCAGATTCGTCAAATCCGCCATTGAGCGTATAGTCGGATACAAAAACAATCCTTCCTCCGTCAGGGGGGATCGCTTCTATCGCCCCGTTTATCGTCCTTTTGGGATTTGATTTGGTTTTGCCGCTGTCGGAATCCCTTCCGTTAATCTGATCAACATATACCGTCGTAATGTTGTCCGCGCTTACGCTGATACCCGGCATAATCAAAGTTAACAGCACGAGACATATTACGGCAGAAAAGGCGATGGTAAGCTTCTTTTTCATGTTATGATTTGGTACGACCCCTTTTATGGGGGGTGGTTGTCATTTTTTCTTTTTTCCCAGAACAATTATCACTATAACTGCCGCGGCAACGACGACCGCCGCCACAGATGCGATAATGATGGGAAGAGAGGATGGTTTTTCTTCCCCGGAATTGTTTGTTTTTGTTGTTTCCTCAGGCTGTTTTTCGCCCGTCTGCGAAGCAGCAGCGCTTCCGGGAAGAGTTTTTTCGGTAGTTTCGGCCGGAACGTCGGTGCTCGAGGTTTCTTTCCCCGAATCGTCCGTTATAACTGAACCTCCCTGTGAGGACTCGGCGCTCGGATCATCACCGTCCGTATCATCGATCTGGATGGGATTCTGATATTCGGGAATTTCCGGGGGAACGTGAGTCTCCGGGGCGTCGGCAGTGGAAACACTGTCAAACCACGCGCTGACGTCTCCGAACGACGGAGCATCCTTGGCAGCCGGTGAAACCGTCAGGTTTCTTCCTCCCGCAAAATGAGCAACGTTTTCGTCTTTGAGCAAATCATAAGCCGATATGATGTTCCCGCCGAACCAGTTCACGTTGAGGGATTTAACTTCGGTAACCGTGTTTATCGTACCGTAAAGGGCGCTCAGCGTGGCGTTTCCTTCAACAGTGATATTTACGTTTCCGACTTCAAGATCCGCAGATTTCATTCCCGTGCAGGAAAGCAAGCCGACCGAAGCGTCGCCCCCTATCACGATATTCGCATCTCCCGAATAGGTTTCGCCGGGCATTCCGCGAGACCATGTGCTGATACAGTAATAAGAACCCGAAAAAATGTTTATTGAAACATTCTTATCGGTTGCACCGCTGAAATCCCCGTAACCGCTCTGATATCCGCCGACAATGAATATTGAGCGCGAATCCGCTTCGCCCGTCAGACCGGATCCGACATTTTCAACTCCGTATCCGAAGGTGATCGGGTTAAAGCCGCAGTCAAAATGAATCCCGTTGTTGCTCACGCATTCGATTGTGATATATTCGAATCTCGTATCGCCGCGAAGAGCAAAATTCTTGTACATTGTTTTCAGCGACGCACCTGCGGTCTCGCGATAATCTGTTCCGCCGTAAACAGACGTGAACGTCACCGAGCCCGAATAGTTCGTGCCGTAATCCCAGGTGTCCCATATGAACACGGGCCCGCATATAACGATTACACAGTCTTTTTCAAGATCGAGTTTATCGTATGCGTCCGCAAGAGTCCCGACGGGAGACTCAGGCGTTGCACCGTTACCGTCGCCGCCCTCTGAAACGTACACGACGGTCAGACCGGCCGCGCTTCCCATTAAAGGAAAGACAGAAAACGCAATCATTGCCGCGACAAGAACCGCTATCAGTTTGTTTGCTCTTTTCATCATTATTTCCTCCGCTTTTTCATTTATGCTTCAAGGTTGGAAAGAGTTTCAAAGAAAGAATCGTATTTGCTCATAAAAGCCTTTTTCCCGGAATTGACCATAGACGTCCAGTACGGAAGGTTGTTGTAAATCGCCGTCTTGATGGCCGCGTCAAATCCGAATGAATACGAGAACGTGTACCCGAAATCAAACGAAACGGAATTTCTGATTATATCGAAAACGGCGGCCGTTTCGTTCGTCGCATCGGTATACTTGATTTTCAATGCGTCTTCAAAGTATACCGGCGTAACCTTTCGATATCCTTCCGAAGCAAACGCTTCAAGAACCGCCCCCGCCATCTCGGCGTTATTTGTGAGCCTCATAACTCCGAAGGCGATATAAATACCGCGCGGAAGGGTTGAATAATTCTCCCCCTCTGACCATTTAGGCAGCGGAAGGACGTTAAACGACCCGTTTATATCCTTGAAGACGTCGACAGCAAAACTGAATGTTGCTGTGACAAAAAGCAGTCTGTCTTCACGGAATGCGTTCTTTGCCGCGTTCACGTCGGCGGTATTCCTTGAAATATAAACCGAATCGTTGGAGTTTGTGAAATCGACGAGCCAGGAACATGCGTCCGACGCTCTCTGGCAGTCGTAATTGAATTCATACTCTCCGCCGTTGTTCTTTTTGAGTATCGGATAATTGAAGGCCGCCTTGAACGCCTCCACGTGGTTGTCGTTCAGTATTGCAAATCCGAATGTATCGCGGGATATATCCGGTTTTGAGTCCAGCGAAGAATGTGCAAGAAGCGTATACTGCAGCAGTTTTTCTTTTGTGAACCCGCCTCTTATTGCAAGTTTCTGAAGATCCTCTATTCCGTAATCTTCAGCCACGTTTTTGTTGTAAAGCAGACAGGTAGTGTTTTTAAGAAGCGAAATCGAAGCATCTCCTGCAGCAAGATACAATTTGCCTCCGACCGTGGCGTTCTCTACGAGATCGCTCATCCACCACGGCATATCGAAATCGGTATATTTAAGCGAGGTCAGATTCTGAAAAGCCCCGCTCAAAATGACGCTCGACATGGCCCCGATGTGTTCTCCGACAAAATCCCACTGATCATCTCCGACCGTATAGGTGTTTACGATCGTAGCCGCATAACTATCGCGTACCGCCGGTGAATCGACTCCCTGGATGGTCGTACACTTGAGCTTGACTTTCAGTCTCTCCATAACGGCAAGATTCATTTTATATACGGCTTGACTGACTATGTCAGATCCGACGTCTTCGGAGAAAAACTCGTTGAGATTCTCGCTCGGGTAAATGAATCTGGCATCTTCGCCGTCGAAATCAAGATCCGCCGGGAGATTGTCCATCAGCATCCCATTCGGATCGTACCTCAGAGACGTATCGTCCCCGTTTTTTGCGCTGCTGTCGCCGTTTTCTCCGGTCGACTGGGTCGCAGCGCAGGATACGATCGACAGGAGCACGCTCAGAATCAGGAGCAGCGTCAGTATTTTTTTCATAAATCCTTGTTTCCTTTCCTCGCTGAGAATTATTATTGGTATCCTGTCAGAGTTCCGGGTCAACGCATAAAACAACCTTGCCCGCGTTTTCGCCCCGTCTCAGAATCTCATGCGCTTCTGCCGCCTCGGTTATCGGCAAAACCTTGTAAATCGTCGGTCTGATCTCGCCGGAACTGACCTTCGGCCATACCGTTTTCACAAGTTCGCCGAGAAGCTCGGATTTCCTTTCGGGTGTTTTTGAGCGAAGCGTGGATCCGACAATACGAACGTTTCTTTTGTATATGTTCTTCAGGTCGATCTGCGTATACTGTCCCGCCAGCGCGGCAATTACTATCCATCTTGCTCCGTGTTTCAGATAATGGAGACATTTCCCCATTATATCTCCGCCAAGGCAGTCGATAGCAACGTCGACTCCTCTTCCGTTTTCAAGTTCTGTCTTAAGAATTTCTGTAATATCCGTTTTTCTCGTGTTTATCACAATATCCGCGCCGAGGTGAGCGATCTTTTTTATCATTTCGTCAAGAATAACGGTTGTTATGACCCTCGCGCCGAATGATTTTGCCATAGGTATTACAACGCTTGCGAGTCCCGACGCTCCGGCGTTCATCAGAAGGGTATCGCCCGGTTTTATTTTCCCTTCCCAGAACAGATTAAGATAAGCTGTCGCGAAGGCCTCCGGCATCGCGGCGGCTTCAATAAGGCTGACCCCATCCGGAACCGGCATTACCATCCCGTACGGAACCGTCACAAACTCCGCATACCCGCCTCCGCCGAGCAGAGCACAAACCTTGTCTCCTTTTGAAAATCCGCTTTTTTCGGCTGCTTCAGGCCCCATCTCTTCAATGATCCCGGCGACCTCAAGTCCCATCCATTCCGGGCAGCCGGGAGGGGGCGGATAATCGCCTTCCCTCTGCATGAGATCCGCTCGATTAAGCGCCGCATATCCTATCCTGATTTTGATTTCTCCGTCTCCGACGACCGGATCCGGCACGTCCTTCCACACCAGACTGCGAGATTCATCTTTTTCAATAACAATTGCTTTCATATCAGTTTCATCCTTTCCGGATCAGCATAATGGAGATATTTGAGTCGCAAAAGGCTTTCATAAAAAGGCTCTCCGGCGCCGACAGAAACCGCTCTCTTTTCATGTTTAACGTTTGGTTGACCAATACTCGTCGATCTGTCTTCCTATCCGTTCCGCTGTAGGCGTTTTTATAAATGCATCTGCGTCTTCCGGGTGCGCGGAAAGGGCCTGAAGTTCCCGTATCAGGGCATCCCTGAAACCGAGCATTTCGCTTTTTTGGGTTCCGGTAATACCCATTACCTTTGAATTGTCAATTCTTCTGTCAAAGAGCCGGTCATAATACAGTATGATTCTGTCTGCCGGTTTATTTGAAGTACAGACCCTGAGATACGTTTCGGAGTCGACCCATTCATATTTCAGGTCCATAACGTCGGAATAGATATCCGCGATCGCGCTCCAGGTAAGATTTTCATCGTTCCCTACCGTAAAGCATTCCCTCTCCGCACCTTTGGCAAAAAGTAGACGTGCGATGAGTTTTCCAACGTTTCCCGCCCATCCGAGACCGGCTGTTTTATTCTTCGCTTCCACGGGAAGCAGAAGCGGTCTTCCTGTGAGATACGCCGGGAAAATGTGCAGTCCGCCCAGAGTCACAAGATCAAACCTGTGCCTGGAAAAAGAGATAAGCGGCCTGACTATCGTCCAGTTCTCATATTCCGATCCACTGAGTATTTTTTCGCATCTGCATTTGCTCATTCCGTAGGTATCGTATTTCAGAAGATCGCTGTCGGAATATACCTCCGAAATCTGAGGCGAGTTCTCGGTAATGATCGAAGAACTGTCGGCATATACCCGGTAGGATGACAGAAAAATATATCTTTCGGTATTGTTTGCCAGAAGCCGCATGCGCTTTTCATACGCTTCATGTGACGGATAGTGAAGAAAGTCTATCACGCCCTGATATTGATTTGCTCCAAGCAGCTCAGACAGCATTTCGTCGTCTGCTCGCCCTCTTATATATCTGAGATCCGAACTGAACGAACAAAGATTTTCAAGAGCTATCACGTCTACCCGGCACCCCTGTGTCAGCAGTTCAAGAGTGGTATACTCCCCCAGGGTCCCGCCGCCGCCTATTATCAGCACTTTTTTATTGTCAGGCATCATTTTTCACCCCGCAAGCGTGAAGGAGTGCTTTATAAACACTGAGTTCATAATCCGGTGAAAAAGGATTTTCCTTTTCGCCCGAAACGTATGAGGCAAATCCCCTCATCATGGCTTCATATCTGTCAAAAGCGTGCGTCATATATCTGAAACCGTCGTTCCACCAGCTGCGTGACGTGTCGAGACATTCGCGGACTCCGGTATAAATATCGGTTGTCCTGCCGAAGTCAACCATGGCTTCAATCGGCATGAGCTGTACGCTTCCCTTGCTTCCCGTGACGACAAGCTGCCTGCGCATATATCCGCCAACCTCAGCGGCGCACGTTTTGACGAAAGAGACGCCGTTTCCGTATTTCAGAACAGCGAAACCGTAGTCTTCCGCAGACGTTCCGCCGATTCCGGTCGCCGAGTTGAATGGTATTATCTCATCAGGCATTCCACGGATAAGCAAAACAAGGTCGATAAGATGACATCCGAGGAAGAACATCATCCCTCCCGGGAACTGTCCGAGCCATTCCCTTTTTACTGCGCTGTGAGCGCAATCCATGTGAGCTTCTACGCTGAATATCTCTCCGAGTTCGCCTTGCTTGATCCTTTCAAGTAACCGTATCACAGCGGGATTATAACGGTACATATAACCCGTATGTAATACAGCTCCGTTTCCTTTAACAATCTCTACAAGTTTCTCAAAGTCAGAAAGAATTATGCCTCCGGGCTTGTCCATATGAACTCCGATTCCGCGCTCGGCCGCCATGATCGCGTATTTTGTCAGAGACAGCTCATTGGTCTCGACAGCGACCGCCTGAAGACCGGGGACCGACAACAGTTCGTCAACACTCAGTCTGTTCACTCCCTCATATTGCTTAGGAGCGGCAATGAAGTCATCATCCGGGACTGCATATCCGGCAAGATCAAACACGTCCGGATATTTTTTCAGAGTGCGCATTATTTCGCCGGCATGGTCATGGCCGGCACCTATTTGTCCGATTTTTATTTTATTCATAGCAGATTCCAGTCAAACTGTACAAGAGTCGGAAAATGACGATCGTTAATAATTTTATCGTACAGCATTCCGCATTCAGACGGTGAATACTTCCTTTCTTTTATAAGATCGGAAAAAACAACTCTTCCCATTGATATCAGCCTGAGCACGGATCTTATATCGTCAGGCTGAGTGAACCACCCCGGCGATGAATCGAAAGCCGGGCGCGCTTTGGTATGAGCACCGATAAGCGTTATGCCGGGAGAATGTATCTTTGTGTAATAATCAATATTGAAATTGCTCTCCCGAGTACACCCGAGCAGCGCAATCCTTCCGAAGCGGGCCATGCAGTCAAGCGCTTCATCAAGTCCCGCCCCTACACCGGTAACCTCTACGGCGACGTTAACGCCTCCCTGACTGACTTCTTTCACTTTTTTCGCGAAATCAGGATCGAGGGCGTTGAAAATGAAGTCCGCTCCGGCGGATTTAGCTTCGTTCAGACGCGAATCGACGGTATCGCAGGCAATAATGGGGGCCGCCCCCGCTGCTCGCATCAATTTGACTGCAAACTGCCCAAGTAATCCGCAGCCCATAACAAGCCCTGATTCTCCGATTTCAATTCTGCATTTTCTTATCGCGGCAAGTGAAAACGTCGAAATAAAAACAACAGCTGCCTCGTCAAACGGAATATCGTCCGTGATCTTTACAACGTGTGATTCGGGTACTGCGTTATAAGAGGAATGAGATCCCCAGAAAACAATAACCCGGTCACCCGGTTTTACCGTTCTTACGTCTTCTCCGACTTTTTCGACTACTCCGGCCGAGGAATAACCGCTTTTTCTCGGAAAAACGTGATTTTTATACCCTCCGCAATTCGGCGCGTCGGTAATAACGGCACGTTCCGTTCCCGGCGAAACCGTGCTCACTTCGGTTTTTACGAGTACTTTTTTTCCTGAAATATCTTCCTGAAACTCATTTTCAATAAGTTCAGCCCTGTATGGTTCGGTAAAGACTATACTTTTGATTTTCATAATAATCCGTCTCCTGATAACAGCATTTTAATTGTATCATCTGAAGGTGATTTGTTCAAGACAAATCCTGCTTTATAAACGGCTCTTTTCTGCCGAATTACGGCATGATTACGCCTTAAAATGCGCTCAATACTCCAAAGCGGGGCACAAAGTGCCCCGCTTTAAAACTAATCGCGAACGATTTTTCTGTATTGCTGCATCGTCATTCCCGCCTGCTCAACAAAAACCTTTCGGAAATACGATGCGGAGGAAAAGCCCGTTTCCGCAAGGATCTCGTGAAGATCGGTTTCCCCGTTCTTTATCATCGTCATGGCTTTCATTACCCTCAGTTCATTCCTTATTTTCAGAGGAGAGGAGTTCAGTTCATCATGAAACAGATGATAAAGATGGGATTCACTGACATAACAATGCCGAGCCAGATCGCTCATTTTGAAATCGTCGCTCAGATTGTTCTTGATATAAGCTATTGCCCGTGTGAGAACCGTATCGCGTCCCTTTTTTGCCCTGACCAGATACGGCAGCGCGAGCGTATGAAGGTGATTCAGAAGCGACATGGCTTCAAAACAGTTACGCTCGTCACCGAAGTTAAGGAGGTCCTCCATACGCCTGAGAATTCCGAGCGTTTCCGGCCCGGAAAGCTCAGGAATTTCCTTTGGCAAGAACTGCATCTTTTCAGCGTCCGACCACGTCATGTGGAGCATGTAATACTCGATTTTAGGCATACCGTTCCAATTCGACCGGTACCTTATCCCTTCAGGTAAGAAGAAAAAACTGCCTTCACGCAATTCAAGCGTAATGTCGGTTGTGGTGATGCACGTTGTGCCCCTGACAACATATCCGAAACTGTTATGTATTTTCCCGGCCGAACCGTCGCAAAAGTGCCTTGAATCAAAGATCATATGCCTGAGCGAAAAACCGGTTATCAGTGAATTCGCGTCATATCTGTATTCCATGTATCCCTCTCAGTTTTCATCTGATCGCCCGTATGCGAGACGGACTGTTTGTTGGGGCTTTCCAAAAGACGGATTCCCGTTTTCATCCCAGATAACCGGGGCGATCCAGCCGGCCCGTCCGCCCCAACCGGTCCCGGATTCGGGATTTGCGTGATAATACATCAGCGTCGTTCCGTCAACACCGAGAACAAACGAACAGTGCCCGGGACCGTAGGCAACCCCGGGGGCCTTTTCAAAAACCGGGATATCCGATTTTACCCACGAATCCGGATCGACGGGATCTCCGCCGGTATATTTCAGAATACCAAGACAGTAATCGTCCGTCCAGCTTCCGCTTGCAGAGTACACAATAAACAGGCTTTCTTCGTGATAAAGGACCGCGGGGCCTTCGTTAACGAAGGGTCTTCCGATCTTTTCCCAATTATAATCAGGGCCGGACAGCTTTGATCTCGGGCCGTCTATCGTACACGGATCCGACATATGGGCAATATAAATGTTCTGAGCGACGTTTACGTCGCCTTCCCAGCCGGACCAGACAAAATACAGCTCTCCCCCGTATTTCAGGACGGTGCCGTCAATCGCCCATTTATTTGTCTCATCGGTTATTTTTCCGACAAGTTCGAATTTCCCGACCGGGTTCTCGTTTTCCCGCTTAAGAACGTACATCCTGTGATTGACATTGTTTCCGTCGTCGGCGGCAACGTAAATATACCACGAGTTCTCAATGTAATGGAGTTCGGGAGCCCAGTATTCGCTGGAATAATCGGTTCCTGCGGGTGCGGTCCATACGACAGCGCCCTCTTTTCTGATATCGGTTATTCCCTTCATAAGGTTGACGGCGACACCACCGGGTACAGCGTAACAGTAATAATAATTCCCGTTATGTTCCGTAACGAAAGGATCCGCGGCGGATCGGACAATCGGATTTCTGAACTCAGCGTAAATAAAACCGTCACTTAACGAATTCGCATCGGAAACATCATTAATAGCCATAACAGCATCCCCCGTAGTTTTGCAGCTTGAGCAGGTCGTAATCAAAAGCAGAGACAAAGCAAAAACAAACAATGCAACCCCCTTTTTTGTCATAACTGCACCTTCTCAATTGTTTTAGTGAGTGTATTATACACCGTATATGCGCAAAAGTAAACCCCGATTCTGCTGAATATAGGGGGAAATCCTGCCGAAATGGGGCACAATTCTGCTCAGTCATTGCTTCAATTTATTCAAAGAACCTGTTTTTTGCC
>JAFTDQ010000128.1 GCA_017454075.1 Clostridia bacterium | reverse complement strand
CCATATCGAAAGCATGCGCTCCGGCGGCGGAGTCAGGATCTGCGCCGACGGCGCGACGCTCGGAGAGCCCGGGACGGGCGAGCAGACCAATTACGTCAACAGGTTTGTCAGCAATGATTATGACGTCAGAGACGTAACGAAGGGAAAGACGTCCTGCGAGATAAGGATCGAGCTGACGGGAAACGCGACGGTCAGGGCGGTCGCGGTTTACGATACGTTCGGCGTCCATTCCGGTCAGCTTAACGGAGTCTCGCTCACAAGAGCGCAGGCCCGCGCGCTCGCTCTGAATACGGAGCGCGAAGCGCTTGCTCGCAACATGCTTTCGCGGTACCGGGACAAGCGCGGGATAAATGACGATACGTATTCGGTCGGGCGGAGCCTGATAGGGCAGGGCTGCTTCGTTACGGCATACGGGTATCTCAGTCAGCGGCTGTCGGAAACGCTTCCGGCAACGTTTACCGTTAAAAAGAACGGTTTTCTCGGCGGACTTGATATTTACGCCGAGACGGGCGGGACAAACCCTTTAAGCGTGACCGTACTTTCAAAAGATAAAACGTCGGCTTCCTTCTCGTTCTTTACGGGATTTGCCTCGTCTTCTTCGGCGAGCAGGGAAATGACGCTTACCGTCGGGGGTCTTTCCGACGGAAACTACGATCTGAACGAAACGTCGTTCAACGAATACGCTCTTAAAAAATCGGAATCCGGCACAATCGCGTCAAAGGACGGGGCAGTGAGGTTCACCGTGACGGTGAAATACGGCTCCGCCGCCTCATTCGAAACGCCGGGGACAATAACAGGCAGGGCCCTCGTTTCGGGGGGGACCTCGGTCACTGTAATGACCCGGGATCTTCGGGCTGCGGAATACAGCCCGAAGCTTCAGCTCTCGTTTTCGGAATCCTGCGTCTTTTCAAGAAGAGCGGACGGCTCGGACGTCACAGAGCCGAAAAAGCCCGAGCCGGGAGACTTCGTCGTCCTGACTTTATCTCAGGACGGCACGGTCGTTCGCGCCGATTCGGCGTACGGGCGTAAAACGGGCGTAATAACGTCATATACGCCGCCGGATTTTTCGTACCCCGACACGCCGAACGGAATCATAACGTTCGGGGACGGGAGCTCCTTTGAGCTCGAATATCTGAGCTACACGACGGAAATCATCTCGGACGGCGTGAAAAAGTACGCCAGGGCATTTACGGATGACGAGCTTTCGTCGCTCTTTACCGGAAGTACCGCTTCGATAGAGTACTGTCCCGAATTTTACGGAGAGCGGTACAGAGTACAGAAAATCACGATAGAACAGAGAGGTCGCTTTGGATAAACGGAAAAGCATAAAACTCGCGGCGCTTGCGGTATGTCTTGTTCTCGCGGTCGCGCTGATACTGATCGGCGTGGTCATGATATCAAGAAGACCTCAGCATGGCCCGGGAAGCGACACTTCCGCGGGAACGACTGTCGGAACGGAAGGAAACAATACCGAGACATCGGGAGAATACGGAAATATGAGCGAATCAGAAATAAAAACAGATCCGCCGTCCGGGACGGCGCTTATCTCAGACAGACTTGAAATAGGGGACGGCAATTCGGAAAAAGAGCATTCCCTCGTCCTGACGGGGAAGGCGTCCTCGCGTTCCGCCGTCACAAAGACGGGGACCCTTGAAAAGGGATACAGCGTCATCTCGTTTGAAGGAAAGGGATCAACGGCCGAATGGACGATGGCGCCGGGCAGATCGGAGAAGGACGACTACGTTCTGTTCGAAGTGTCGGAGGTGCATCAGGCAAACCTCGAATCCTTCGCCTATACCGTTTTCGTTGACGGAAAAGAAGTATATTACCGCACGTACGAGCAGATCTCCTCGTCCCCGAATCACTATTTCTTCGCGGTGCTGAATTCGGAGATATCCGATCCCGGGAACGTGAAGCTGAAGATCGTCAGCGATACGGATAACGTTTTTTCGATTTACGAGGTCGCCGCCTACGCCGACTTCTTTGAAAAGGCGAAGGATCAGGGAGTCGACGGAAAACTCATGTTTTATCTGCACAGTTCGGATTCCACCGACCTGGCGCAGACGCACATAAACGATTTTTCGGGTGCGTCGTACGACAATTTCGACCTCGGTCTGATGTTCAAGCTCAGCTATTTCGGTTTCAGCGATTCCGAAATACTTGAAAAGCTTACGGGAATGATCTCCATCGCCGCGAAAAACAAATTGCCGCTTCAGCTCATGCCGTCGCTCAGCTGGGGAGCGCCGTACGATATCACCGACGGCCGCGGCGGTTCGTTCTCAGACGTAAAATACGGACAGGTCCTTTATAACAGCCGCACGGGCGAGTGGGTGGATTCCACCCCGAACGCATACGGGAGCACCCCGTGGGAATCATGGGGGGAGCCGACGCTGCTCGGCGCGCAGAAAACGCGTATTTCCGATATGTGGAGATACGTGACGGGGTATCTGAACAATTCGATTGCGTCGGGAAACTACGCTCTCGGTGTAAATACCCTTATCGAGCACAGCGTTGTATATAAAGGTCCGCTTCCGCAGGCGTCGTTCTACACGATGGGAGTTATCGACGGAGGCGATTTCAACGCGGCGGTGATCGCCGCTGCAAAGGCCGACGGCGTCGCTCTCGATCCGACGGACGGTCTTTCGTACGAAGAAAAGAAGTGGATGAACGAGTATCAGGCGAGGTACGTTCAGTCGCTCGCCGACACGTATCAGGCGGCTTACGGGACCGACCCGATAGTCGTCGACAACGGGAAAGTGACCTATCCGTCGAGCCAGATGATGAACAACATCTTCTCGCATACCGTCCAGTGGGTCGATCAGACCCCTTCGCACGGAGATCTCCGCATATCCGGATGGAAATCCGGGATAGGGACCGGCTTTTACGAGGCAAGCGAGGAGTTCGCCCTTATCGACGATATAAGATTTTATCAGTACAGGGTGGCTTACGGCAAAACCGGAAACTGCAATTTCGAAATGTCGTCCCTCAACGCCTCGGACGTTTTTGCAAACTCCGTGTCAAAGCTCTATGAGGCGGGAGTCGATTTCATCACGCTCTTCAACGACGAGAGGAGCTATCGCACGGCCTCAAAACTCGCTGCGCTCGACAGGGACCTCCCGGGCGAAAAGGCGACGGCGCCAGTTCATTACGACGAAAGTCTGCTGTGGGTCGATTATAACCGCGATATAGCCGAAAAGGACCTTCTTACCGAAAAATTCGGAGTTATCGATCATAAAAACGTCCGCACGGATCTTTCGGACGGGACGCTTCTCCCCGCCTCGAACGGGGAGGGATACGTCGTTTACCGCGTTTCGTCGGACGAAAAATGGGATAACGGCATATACGTCGATCTCGAGGCGTATTCCCTCGGAACGAACAGGATAAAAATCTACGGCGGACCCGACGAGGCGTCGCTCGGGCTCGTCGCGACGTTCAGATACGACCGTTCTCAGTCCAACAGCTTCAACAGATACAGCGTCGAGCGTTACGATCTCACAAAAGAGACGAAGGGCAGAGACGGTTATCTCATAAAGATATCCTTCGAGGGCTCGGAAGCTTCCGCGACTCTCGTCAAAGCCGTCAAGGTCTGCCGCGCTTACTCCGATAAGACGGGACAGAAAAACGGCGTTACCTTCACAAAGCTCCAGGCGCGCGTCATGAACCTCTGGACGGCGAAGCGGGAGGAGGCGAACCGCCTCATCGACGCCTACGTCGAAAAGAAGGGGTCGGAGGACGGAGTGTCGGCAGAGGCCTCGGCACTCAATGAAAAAGGGCTCCCGTCAGACGCGCTTCGCCTCGTATCGAGGGAGATTTCCCGCCTGCTGCCCGCCAATTTCGCGATAAAGGGCGGCGGCCGGCTCGGCGACCTCCCGGTATCCGTGAAACTGTCCAGAAACAGCTTTACGGGAAGCGTGACGATAAAGAGCCTGACGTCTGATTCAGCCGCATTCTCGGTTTTCTCAACGTATCAGTATTCCGAACAGAGCCGCGTTATGGACGTCACCTTCACGTCGCTCGAAAAGGGAAAATACGTTCTGACAAACGTCGGATGGAACGAATATTCGCTGAACAAATCCCCGGACGGCGATCTTGAGACCGCATCGGACGGAAGTCTGACCGTGAGAGTGACCGCGGAGTTTGAAAGAAAACTCAGCGTCAGCGAGGTCGAGGGAAGGGTAAAGAGCTATTCGAACGGCGTCATTCGCCTGATAGTCCAGGATCCCGCAGTATCGAGATATTTCCCGATCGACGTCATGGCGGGAGGCGATCAGTCGATCTTCAAAAGACGCGCCGACGGCTCCGACGAAACGGCAAATCAGGGTCCCGTCGCCGGGGATTACGCGAAACTTGCCTTTGACGAAAACGGAAAGCTCGTCTCCTGCGAGTCCGTTTACGGCGTAAAGACGGGAGTCATCAGGTCGTTCACGCCCCCGGACCTCGGAAAGCGGGATTCGACGAACGGTCTGATAGAATTTGAGGACGGCGCGGTATTCGAGATAGAATATCAGGCGTATACCACGGAGATCTCGCTTGACGGGAACGAAAAAGTGAGAGCCCGCGCCCTTACCGACGCTCAGCTCTGTTCGCTTTTCCGTTCAGGAAGAAAGATCACGATAACCTATTGCCCGGAATTTTACGGAGAATATCAACGCATTCTGACCGTAAAAGAAGGATAAAAGACCGAAAGGAAACAATAAAATGAAAAACAAAACAATCGCGCTCGTTCTGGTCCTTTGCATGGCGTTTTCGATCGTTATCCCGGTATCGGCCGAAAACACGGTAAAACTCTCGGTCGATTTCTCGGTAATGGACGCGACGAAAGACGGCGAGACTCTCTCGCTTTCCGACGTCGGGGCGTATGCTCTTCAAAACGTCAGGATAGCCGAATTCAACGCGGAGGGCAACATCCTCGCCGCGGCGGAGAACAAAAAGCCGTCGTATATAATCTATAAGCTCGACGCGCCGGAGGGCGAGACCTTCTCGACGCTTACGCTTAAATCTTTTGCGAGTATTAACGACTACGTTCTTGACGAGGTCGGTCATCTCATGGGCAACATCTTCGGGCTGTACGTGAACGGCGACGGCAATTTCGATTATGAAAACGACGCGCCGGTAAAGCAGGGCATGCTCGGGAAAATGAACCACAAATGGGATCTTTCCTCGGCTGCCCGGGGCCTATCGACGGTCTACGTATCCGTTTATTTTCTCAACAACAGCGACTTTGTCGACTGGGTGAGGTTCTATTCATTCGATTTCGAGGGCAAGACCGCCGGCGAGGGCGAATTCGTGCCTTCGGACGAGCCGGTCAGGCTCCCCTCGATAGATTACAGCGTGACCGTTCTCTCGGTTGACGCGGGGCTTCAGAACGCTCCTCTGACGGCCGACCCGACGGTACCCGAAAAGCCGGGCGCCATGAAAGCGTTCTTTGCCCACAACGTGATAATCAACGATGACGGCACCCGCAACTGCATCACTCCGGTAAACGGCGTGTTCACGTCGGATTACGACCTGAATCCCGACAAGTCGTACGACGGCGGGAAGGATTCGATACGTTACGGCGTGAGAAAGGAAGGGGACGGGATAAACAACCCCTACGTCTGCTACCGCCTATGCGCCGACAGGGGAGAGACCATCGATTCCCTCGTGCTCAACATGAGATATTATCTGAGACAGGGCAACAACTGCTATTATCAGATAGGGATATGGGTCACCGACACTTTCGAGATAGATCAAAGCGGCGCCTATGATTTCGAGTCGAAGAGCTGCACGAAGCTTCTGACCTCGACAGATCAGGCGGAGGTGAAGTTCCTCGGTGACGCCGAGACCATCGATCTTTCGGACGCCGCGAAGGCGCTGAACTCGAGAGAGATATTCGTGATATTCCTCCTCAACCGCGGATTCGGAGGCGAGGACGCGACGCGTATCCGCATAAGAGATCTGTCGATCACGGCGACGCAGACCGGCTCTTCCGGACAATCCGGTGACGAAACGTCCGCCGAGTCGGAGGCAGGGACGGCGGCGCCCGCCGACACAAACGCCGATACCGGCGCTGACCGCAGCGGGGAAAAACAGGGGGTCGATCCCGTTGCGATAATACTGATCGTCGCGGGCGTTCTCATCGCCGCCATAATAGTTGTCACGCTGATCTCGATTTTCAAAAAGAAAAAATAATAAATAATCAAATCGCGCTCCGCAGAAATGTGGGGCGCGATTCTTTAAAAATGGCTTGACAAAAAATGAGTGAAGTGGTACAATGAGCAAGAAACGTCAGTTGAGGAGGGACTATCATGAAAAAGGTTTGTTTGACATTGTTGGTAATAATGACTGCTTCACTACTGTTCGGTTGTATGGACAGAGCAAATCCGATCAGACCCACACAAGGATCAGACGGTTTAAAAGCAGTTTTTGAAGAAGATGCAAAGGGGAGTCCAATCGCAGATTATTTTTGGGTTGCTGAAAACATCGAGGAAAATGTCGGCAAAAAACTCACCTGTGTAATCGACGGAAAGAAAGAAACAGGAACTTACTTTGAAACCGGAAGGATTATGGGTGACCGCCGATGGTTTGACGTTTATCTCGGCGACGATTATCTTTTCTCGGTAGAAAAGGGCAGCGACAGGGTCTTTAACTGGGTCTCTGTCGGAGAACCGGATCCCGAAGGTGTCCCCGTATACTCAGAGGAACAGTGCAAAAAAATATCTCTTGAAATATTTGACAGCATTTCAGGAGGGTCGGCATCTTCTGAATATAAAATGATCGTACGAAGGGACGATCACCTGATGTCATATTCATTTTGTTTCCGCCGCACGGTTTCAGTTTTTGATACGCCGGAGATGATAGAAGTTACGGTAAGCTCTGTTACCGGAGAACAGTTATCTATGACAGCGCAAAATGTGGGTGAGTATTCTGAAAAGTCGCTTTTGCATTACGATTTGTCCTTAAAAAACGTAACTGCGGGCTGGCGCGACGCTGTCGAAAAATCGGTTTCTGAAAAGTATCCCGGTCTTAAATCGGAGATACAAAACGCGATATTGTTCAAAATGGATAACGGTCGGGTTGGAGTTATTTGTGAGGTTGATATTATTGAGGAAAAACCTGACGAAAACGGAGGAGCGGCGACAGTTTCGGAAAGATACTCTCTCGCTGTCTATGAAGACTTAGAATAAAGAATGCTTATATCGCGCTCCGCAGAAATGCGGGGCGCGATTCATTTTCGGACATGTTTTACGGAAATATGTCCGAAAGCGATCAGACAATTGACAAACCGGCGGGATTATGTTATACTCTCCGAGGAAGAGGGTGAACCCATGATAAACGACAACGACAGATTCCGTCCGACGGCAAAGACCGCTCCCGAGAAAAAACTGAAAACGAACAGAAGTCTCATAAAGTTTTTATTGCTCAGCGTAGTCACGCTCGGCGTATACGGCATAATATCGATGACCGAGCTTACGAACTCGCTTAACAGGGCTGGGGGAGTCCACGGCAGAAAGGAAATGCATTTCTGTCTGATCTTTTTTGTCGTAGGCCCGCTCACGCTCGGTATCGGATTCCTTATATGGAATCACAATATGGCGGTAAAGATAGGAAACGAGCTCGAACGCAGGGGGATAAATTACAATCTCACCCCATCGCAGTTCTGGCTTTTCGGGATCCTTCTCCTGCCGGTCGTCATCGGTCCGTTCGTCTATCTGCATAAGATGTTCAAAGCCGTGAACCTTATCTGCGAGGACTACAACAAGCTCGGATAAACAAAAAAGACGAAAAAAGGATGCCGTCTGCCGACTGTTATAAAAGGACAGTCGGCAACGAAATCCACCCTTTCAGGGTGGGTGAAATCGCCTGCGGCGGTGAAATTGCCCTGCGGGCAGTAAAATCCGCCTCGGCGGCGGGTGGGTGGATTTCATTTCACCGAACGCGTAAGCGTTCGATTTCACCTGAGGGCGAAGCCCGAAGATTTCACCTTTTGCCGCAAGGCAAAAGATTTCACTTTTTTCGACGTTTGGCACACAAACGTCCTGCTTGCTGCGATATGCGACGAAAAAACCGGCTGAAATAAGGGCTTCATTGTCCTTACCTCAGCCGGTTTTTATGGACTGTCCTTTAGAGCACCGCGCGTCGGGCATCCTTTTTGAATTGCTTTTTTCAGTTTCCGGCGGTCACGTCCGATCCGGTTTCCCGTATCTCGGAGATCTCGTCGGCTTTTGCCGGGAGGAACAGCACCGCGGCTATGGCGAGGGCAAGCACTATCGTGACGGCGAGCCCGCCTTCCGAGCCGAAGCTCCCGCCGTTCCAGTGCGCGTCGGAGCTTTTTTCGGAAAGGGCGGTCGAGAATACCGACACTCCGTTTCCCGCGCCGCTTACGGCGACTCCGAAAAGATTACCCTGGGCAAAATTCCACATGGAGTGCACGGCGGCGGCCATCCAGATGCTCCCCCTTTTGAGGAAGAGCAGCGCCTCGAACACGCCGAAGATAAAAATGTTTATCAGTGCAAGCGGCCCGGCGCCCGGATTCGACACGTGGAGAAGCGAGAAAACCGAGCTTGATATGATCACGCACGGAATTATCCCGGTACGTCTCTGAGCAGACATCATAAGATAACCGCGGCAGAGAAGCTCTTCGCTCATCCCCTGTATCAGATAGGCGACGAAGAAAAACGGAACAAGCGTAAGGTCGCCGACGGATTTGAAGCTGAGCGTCATGCTGCCGTTTATCATGCATATCCCGACCGAAAGGGACATCATGACGAGCCCGATAAAAAGCCCCGCGAGATATTCGGGGACGGCTCCCGGCTTTCTCAGCCCCATTGAGCGAAACGGCCGCTTTTCTATCGCGCGGCAGTAGATAAGCGCCCCCGCGATGATGACGACCGTCGAAAACAGCATCTGGAGCATGAGCGACTGAAGGATCTCCGAGACGATACCGTTGAGCGAGCCGATGAGCTCGCCCCGGTTTCCCGTTTCGCCGCTCCCCGCCGCCCCGGCGATCTCAGCGTAGATCGCCACGAATCTGCTCAGCAGTTCCGGCTTTAAGGCGAAAAGAACGACGGCGCCGATCATGAGAACGAGCCCCTGGGCGGTCGAAATTATGAAAAAGACCAGCAGGAAGATGATCAGCTCCGCAAAGACCGGTTTCCCGGGACCGCCGAGCATGGCGTCGTCCTGTACCTTCATCCTCGGGAGCACGCTCAAGACCTTTCGTCTCCTTTCGGGCTCACGGACGTTATTCCGCTTTTCATTATTATTCCTCTCAGAAAAGGTGAGAAGAGCACGCCGCGCTTCGCCGTTTTGAGAGTGATCTTCCGCTTAAGGGAAGAGGTAAGCGAGGCGTAGGTCCGGCTTATTTTTTCATTGTCTCCCCCGCGGGACAGAGCGAGGGCCAGGGAGTCGGCGCTGAATATGGCGCAGCTGATGCCCTCAAAAGAGCTCGGACTGATAAATCCGGCCGCTTCGCCGATGAGATACGCGCCGTCTTTACCGGTTATGATATCGCCGGCGCGTCTCGGACTGCAGAGGAGGCAGGCCTCGGTAAGCACAGGCCGTCCGAGCGCAGCTCCGTAGAATTCGCAGAGACGTTTTTTCTGTTTTTCAAAGGCCGCGCGGCATCCGCGTTTCGGGAACGCGCCGCCGAAAATCGTTTTCCCGTCTTTAAGTATCAGCCACGAGCAGCTGTCGCTCGTGACCGGATCGAAAATGCAGGCGTAGGGCGGGAAAACGCCTGAGGCGCCCTCGAAATGCTGCTGTATGGAAACGTATTTCGTGATGCGCCTTTTTTCGGGGAACAGTTTTCTTCGAACGACGGAGCCGCCCCCGTCGGCGCCGACGACGCGGCCGGCGCGCACCGTGCTTTTTACTCCGCCCGACATGAGGATAACGTAAAATCCGTCGTCCGATCTTCCGATGTCTACGCACCGCGCGTCGGCCCTGTCGACCGAGTCGGGTACCATCGAATTCATCCAGTCGTCAAATCTGCGCCGGTCCATATTGAGATACGAGCGCTGATAAAGACGTCTGTCGCCGCTTTTTAAATCCGCCGTTTCGACGGCGAAGATCTGCGGATCGGAAAGGACCGGATTCGGGAGAGTCAGCCCGTATGAGGCGAGGAGTCTCTGCGCGTCGGGGGAGAGAAGTCCCCCGCACGTCTTGCCCCGTCCGAAACTCCCGTCAACGAGAAGCACCGAGCCGTCAAAGCCGTGATCCCTGAGGCGCTTTGCGGCGAAAGCACCGCCCGGCCCGGCGCCGATTATCACAACGTCATAAATGTTTTTCATTGTTTTGCCTGCGCTTCCGCTATGATATCCTGCGGCAGATATTTGTAAAAGTCTATATTTACGGCGCTCGAGGCGATCGCGAAACGGTTGCTGACCGTCTGGATGAACGCGTCGAGATAGCCCTCCGGCATGGTCCAGTTCTTGTCTATGCGGTAGGTCTTTCCGTATCTGCTGTTGTACGCTATTTTGTCAGTGATAAAGCTCTGATTGTTAAGCATGGCGAGACCGTAGCTGTCCGAGAGCACGTCCTGTCCCGAATAGAGCCGCGAATCGAATTCGAAGCCGAAAAGGTTTAAAAGGGTGGGGAGGACATCGACCGTGCAGCACGGCTTGTCGATCTTTACGGTGTCCATCGCCGAGTTCCAGAGGATCAGCGTGCTCGCGTATCTCTCCATGCGGTCGTATTTCATGCTCGACGCGCTTTTGTATCCGAGAAGCCGGGCGTACTCGGCGTCCGAGAGCCCGTACGGATAATGGTCGGTCGACAGACATATCACGGTCCGGTCGAGCTGCCCGGATTTTTCAAGTTCGCCGATGAGATATCCGAGCATGCGGTCGAGCTCGACGTTGCAGGCGACGTAGGCCTTCGCGTTTTCTTCCATGTCAAGACCGGAAACGACCGATTTGTTCTTGTCTGCAATGTCGTTGACCCCGCCGAACTTGTAGTTGTGGTGACCGCTCACCGACATTATATAAACGAGGAAGCGCTGATTTTTCCCGATAAAGTCGGACGAGCATTCCTGCGCGAGGACGAGGTCCGATTCCGGCCAGCCGGTAAGCGCGGGATAGTCTTCTTTTGCCTTGAACGTGTATCCGAGATTCGGATGAGTGAGGTTTCTGCTGTAATACGTTCCGGTGTGGGGATGGTATGCGAGCGTCAGCGCGCCCTGCGCCTTGAACCACGACGCGATGGTCATGTTCATCGTATTGTGATTTTCATAGGTGTAGAGGAACGTTCCGTCTTTTTTCGGCTTTGAAAGATCGGGATAAAGCCCCGTGAGGAACGAGTACTCGCCGTTCGTCGTCACCGACGGATAGCTCGTCCAGTAGTTCGAGAACACAAATCCCGAGTTCGCGAGCTTATACAGCGTCGGGGTCACCGATTCCTCTATTCCCATCGGCGAAAAAGACTCGGCGCATACCATTATCAGGTTGTATCCTTTGAAAAGCCCGGTATATTCGTTCTTTTTCGTCGGGGAAACGGCCGAAAGATATTCGAAGATCTTTCTGAGCTCCTCGGTTCCCGCGGATTTTGAAAGCGCGGCGAAGTCAAGCCCCCGGATGGTGTTGAAGGGATTGTCGTCGACCGGTCCCGGTTCGTCACCCGTGACGGTCCCGACGGTGCCCTCCGGCGGCTTTTTTGTGTCCTCTTCCCCTACGGGGATCGATACGACGACGGGGAGATTTCCCTGAGAAGCCGGCTCGTCCGCTCCGAAAATCGTTTTTTTCAGGTCGATGAGGGTCGACGAAACGACCCCGAGCTTGTTCATTCCGAGCTCAAGATCCCAGTTGTCGTAGTACAGATCGTACGCGGAATGCGGCGCCTTCCCGCCTATCGGAAGGATGAGGAGGAGAAGGATCTGACAGACCGCGAAAACGCATGCCCAGAGCACGCTCTTTTTCCACGCGAACCTGTTCCAAGGTTTGAAAAACCTGTGAGCGAAGGGAAGCGCGATGAGCGGCACGGCCATCACGATTATATTCGGCAGCGACTCGAATATTCCGATGAAGGCCGAGCCGAGGAAGTTCTGAACGACGTTGCCGGCTAGCCCCGCGAGACTCCAGGACATAAAGTCGCTGAAAATGTGATGATACACGATCTGCGTGGAAAACAGCACGAATATGAGCGCCGTGATTATATATCTGAGCTTTCTCGCGATATCCTCTCTGAAAAGGTCGCAGACCGTACCGATGAGGATCGAGAAGGGGACCGCCATCAGCAGGGTATAGGAAAAATAGCCGTTCTGAAGAACGAGCAGATGGAAAAACAGTTCCGAATATGCTGTTGCCGCGATGAACCAGACCGGGGTGAAAAGGAGGTCGACCAGAGGTTTCTCACGTTTCATCGCGACGGTGTCGGGTCTCAGCCCCGCGTTTCTCGCTTTTCTTGCTTTCGCCTGACTGTCCATTTGATCTCCGCTTATTTTACGTCGGCGGCCTTTATGGTTATCGTCTTTTTATCGGGATCGGACGGCGACAGGAACATGAAGTCCTTGAGGGTCGCCTCGACGATGGCTCTCAGCCCGCGGGCGCCGGTTTTCAGCTCGAGCGCCTTGTCGGCGATCGCCTCGAGCGCGTCTTTTCTGAACCGGAGCGCTATCCCGTCCATTTCAAACAGCTTTTTGTACTGTTTTATTATGGCGTTTTTCGGTTCGGTGAGGATACGGATAAGATCGTCCCTTCCGAGCTCGTCAAGCCCGACGATGACGGGAAGACGTCCGGTGAGCTCGGGTATCATCCCGAACTTGATCACGTCGTGAGGGGTCACGTTGTCGAGCGGGCGTTCTTCCTTTCTGGTTTCGACGTCCCCGCCGAAGCCGATGAACTTCCTGCCGTTCACCCTCTTTTCGATTATTTTGTCGAGACCCTCGAAGGAGCCGCCGCATATGAAGAGGATGTTTTCGGTGTTGACGGGAATGAACTCCTGTCCGGGGTGCTTTCTCCCGCCGTGGGGAGGAACGTTCGAGACGGTCCCTTCAAGGATCTTCAGCAGCGCCTGCTGAACTCCTTCGCCCGATACGTCGCGGGTGATGGAACGGTTTTCGCTCCTTCTCGCAATCTTGTCGATCTCGTCTATGTAAATAATTCCTTTTTCGGCCTTGCGCACGGCGAAATCCGCGGCCTGAACAAGCTTTAAAAGGATGTTTTCGACGTCTTCACCGACGTAGCCCGCCTCGGTTAGCGTCGTCGCGTCGGCTATGGCGAAGGGAACGTCGAGCATTTTCGCGAGCGTCTGCGCGAGGAAGGTCTTTCCCGTGCCCGTCGGACCGATTAAGAGGATGTTGCTTTTCTGTATCTCGACGCTGTCTTTTTCTTCTTTTTTCTGGAGCAGTCTCTTGTAGTGGTTGTAGACCGCCACGCAGAGGGCCTTTTTGGCGTCGTCCTGACCGACGACGTACTCGTCGAGCATCTCCTTCATCCTGACCGGCTTCGGGAGAGTATCAAGCGAAAGACCTCCGCCGGACGGATCCTCGGCTCCCTCCGGTTCATCGGCGCCGTTTATCGCGAGATATCTCCGGCAGGTATTGACGCAGTCGTCGCATATCCCGAGCGAGACGCCGCCCGCGTCTATCCCCGAAGGAATGAAAACGTTCACGTCGGAAGAGTATCTGCCGCAGAAAACGCACATCTCGACGCTTTCGCGCTTGTCGTTTTTATCTGACATATCTTATAAGAAGCCCTTTTCCGGTTTATCTCCTGTCCATGACCTTGTCGATAAGGCCGTACGAAAGCGCCTCTTCCGCCGTCATGAAGTTGTCGCGCTCGGTGTCGGTGCAGATAGTCTCATAGGGCTTCCCTGTATTTTCGGAAAGGATGCGGTTGAGCTTTTCCCTGATACGGATAATGCGGTCGGCGTGGATCTTTATATCCGTCGCCTGTCCCTGCATTCCTCCGAGGGGCTGATGGATCATGATCTCGCTGTTCGGCAGCGCGATGCGCTTGCCCTTCGCCCCTGCCGAGAGCAGGAAGGCGCCCATGCTCGCCGCCATTCCGACGCAGATCGTCGACACGTCGCACTTGATGTAGTTCATCGTGTCGTAGATCGCCATTCCGGAGGTTATCGAGCCGCCCGGACTGTTTATGTAAAGATTTACGTCCTTCTCGGGATCCTGCGATTCGAGATAAAGGAGCTGAGCCACGACGAGCGAGGCCGTGAGATCGTTGACCTCGTCGGACAGGAATATGATCCTGTCGTTCAGAAGCCGTGAATAAATATCGTAAGAGCGCTCAACGTTTCCGCTCTGTTCTATGACGTATGGGATGTAAGGCATTGTCCTGTCTTCTCCTTGTTGTCCTTATAGATTTTTCAGAAAGCTTTCGAGCCGGGCGGCGATTTTTGCGTTGCCTGCGTCGCTCGGATGGAGACCGTCCGGCATATAAAGATCCTGATGCACCTTTACGGAGGGCTGTATGCCCAACGTCCCGTAAAGGTCGAGAACCGGGAGGGAATACTTTTCTGCCGCAGCTTTTATCGCGTCGACGTATCTCTTGAGGTTTCCGGTATGAAATTTCTTGTTGCCGTCAGCGCCGTTCGTACGCTCCTCGTTAAGCCTGTGGAGCGGGGTCATTACGACGATCTCCGCCCGGGGGAACCTTTCGATGAGCCTGCGGAACAGATAGTCGCAGGCGCCGCAGAAGGTGTCCGGAGTGGTGTCTTCGGGCGAGCCGAAGGGGGCGTCGCCGTGACCGTAATCGTTCGTGCCTCCGAAGACGACGACGACGTCCGCGTCGGGATCCATCTCCTCGACTCTCAGACAGAAATCCCTGTCGAAGATCGCCCATTCGGACGGAGTTGTCTGTTTTGCGAAACGCGTTCCGCCTATCCCGTAATTTCTCGCTTCGGCAAGCCCGGCGTTTTTCGCGAGGACGTTCAGATAAATGTGCTCGGGAGACGACGTGCCGGTCCCTTCGGTTATCGAGTCGCCGAGAAAATTGATCTTTTTACCCCTGAGTTCCATATCATTCCTTCTCTGACTTTTCCGCGGGCTCTTCGGGCTTTTCGGTTATTTTAGCGGATTTTCTGACAAATTCGGACGCCTTTCCGACCTTGAGGTCGTCGGCGACCATCTCGCGCGAGACCTGTCCGCTGACCTCTTCGGGATCCATGTTATAGGCCTCGGCGATCCGCCTGAGCTCGGCGTCGATGTCCTCGTCGGTCACCGTGATGTTCTCGTTCTTCGCTATCTGTTCGAGCGCGAGGCGGGTCTTTACCTGCTGCTCGGCGCTCGTGCGGTACTGAGCTTTCAGGCCGTCGAGATCCGTGTTCAGGTATTTCATGTAGGTCTTGAGATCGAGCCCGCTCCCCCTGAGACGGTAATCGAGGTCGCGGACCTGATTTTCCGCTTCGTTTTCAAACATTTCCTCGGGGACGTCCGCCTCGAAGTGATCGTCGTCTATGAGCGCGGTCATTATCTTCTGGGTGACGTCGTTCTCCGCGCGCTTGTCGTAATCCTCGGCGATCTGTTTCTTCACGTCGGCCTTGTATTCGTCGAGCGTGTCGAACTCCGAAACGTCCTTCGCGAACTCGTCGTCGAGCTCGGGGAGCTCGGTCGCCTTGAGCGAATTCAGTCTGACCTTGAATACCGCCGCCTTCCCCTTGAGATTTTCGGCGTGATAATCTTCCGGGAAGGTGACGTTAACGTCGAATTCGTCGCCGACGTTCTTTCCGATGATCTGATCCTCAAATCCCGGGATGAAGGTGCCGGAGCCGATCTTCAGATCGTGGCCTTTCGCCGAGCCGCCGTCAAAAGGAACTCCGTCGACCGAACCGGCGTAGTCGATATTCGCGACGTCGCCTTTTTCGGCCGGTCTGTCTTCGACGTCGATCTCGCGGGAATTGCGCTGACGCGCCTGCTCGATCTTGTCGTTGACTGCCTCCTCGGTGACCTCACGTATCGTCTTTTCGGCCTCGATACCGACGTAATTCTTTACAGTGACGTCGGGCTTTACGGCGACCGTGACCTTGAGGAGCGCGCCTTCGTCGCCGATCTCGACCACGTCGAACTCGGGTCTTCCGACGGGCTCGATCCCCGATTCCTTCACCGCGTCCCCGTAGTATTCGGGAAGGAGATTATTTATCGCTTCGTCGACGAACGCAGCCGTTCCGTACATTTTCTCGACGAGGGCGCGCGGCGCCTTGCCTTTGCGGAAACCGGGAACGGTTATCTTCGCCGCCTGCTTCTTGTATGCTTCCGTTACCGCCTTGTCAAAGGGCTCCTTCTCGATAAGGAAAGTGAGCTCCGCGGTGTTTGAACTGATTTTTTCGTTGCTTTTGAGACTCATGATATAGTCGTCCTCCAGATGATAGACTGTCAAATAAATATTATACCATTAAGAGACGCGATTGTCAAGTGAAATAACCGATAAGGAATTTCCGCCGCCCGTTCGTATAATAAACGAGAGCGCCCCGCGGCCGTCCCGGAGCGGCAAACAATTCTCGTTCGTTACTGTTGACATCGCGATAAAAGTGTGATATAATTACGAAAACGTGGCGCATCGTGGGAGCAAGGACGATTTTTGATCGAACCGGGCGGACATTCCGGCAAAACGATCGGCAGGCGCCGAAAAAAGACAGGAGCAATTCCGATGGATATATTCGAATTCGGATACGAAAAACTGTGTTCCATGGCCGACGAGACCGAAAAGGTCATAGTCGGGAAGAGAAAAGAGATCGAGCTTCTTTTCACGGCTCTGCTTTCGGGCGGGCACGTGCTTATCGAGGATATTCCCGGAACGGGAAAGACGACGCTCGCCGAGGCGCTCTCGAAGGTCTGCGGGCTGAGCTACAACAGGGCTCAGTTCACCCCGGACGTCACGGCCTCCGACATTACGGGCTTCAATATGTATAACAGGCACACCGAAAAGTTCGAGTTCGTCAAAGGGCTCGCGATGTGCAACATTCTCCTCGCCGACGAGATAAACCGCGCGGCTCCGCGCACCCAGTCCGCCCTTCTCGAAGCCATGGAGGAGCGAAAGGTCACGGTCGACGGGACGGCTTATCAGCTTCCCGATCCGTTTTTTGTCATAGCGACGCAGAACCCCTGCGGATTTGTCGGGACGTATCCGCTCCCGGAGGCGCAGCTCGACAGGTTTTCGGTCAGAATGTCGCTCGGATATCCTTCTTTTGAGGATGAAATAAGGCTCGTCGCCGACAGAAAGACGGAAAATCCCCTGTCGTCGGTAAACACGGTGTCGAATGAAGAAGAGATGCGCGCCCTCATACGCGCGGTCTCGCTCCTCAGGATTGACGAGAGAATATACAGGTACATCGTTTCACTCGTCACGGCGACCCGCTCGGACGGACGGGTCGAGGTCGGCGCGAGTCCGCGCGCCTCGATCGTCGTCTCGAAAATGGCGCAGGCGAGGGCCTTCATGAACGGCCGCCGCCACGTCATCCCCGACGACGTCGCCTCGGTGTTCCTCCCTGCCGTGACTCACAGGATAACCGTAAAACGCGAGTCGCGTCTCGAAGGCGTGACGGCTCAGGCCGTGCTCGGGGACATCCTGAACGCGACGCCCGTCCCGTCTGTAAGAACTGTGCGCTGATCTTCCGCGCCGGATCCCGATGAAAAGCGAAAAAATCAGGAACGAAAAAAAGAAAAGGAGCGTCCGCTCCGTAAGACTCACCCCCACGGCATACGCCTGGGTGTGGGTCCTTCTCGTCGTTCTGGCGGCTGTATTCAGCCAGGCGCTCAGAAACCCCGTTTCATATTCCTTCGCCGTGACCGTTCTTTTCATCCCCCCGCTCGAGCTGCTGTATCTCGCTCTTACGGTGCCGTTCATAAAGACCGTCTTTGTGACGGAAGGGAAGACCGTCGTCAAGCTTTCCCCTTTTCACCTCGAGCTGAGAGTGAGGAACCGCTCGTTCCTTCCGGCGCCTTTTATTTCACTGTCATACACGGCGGAAGGCGGGGAGAGCTCGGTCGCCCGCGTGCCGCTCCCACCCTTCGGCACAGAGACGTTGTCCGCCGAGGTCCGTTTCGGGCTGAGGGGACTGAGACCCTGCCGCCTCGATTATACGTCGGCGGAAAGTCTTCTCCGGATGTTCCGCGTGACCGTCCGGTCGGACGGAACGGGAAGCGTTCTTGTCCTCCCGAGGGTGCTTGATATCGATATGCCCGAACCGAGGGAAGTCGTCCGGCTGGATATCCCCGGCATGAATCTGTCGGAAAACGATTCGGACGAGGTCGAGGAGATCACGGAGTACCGCCCCGGGGACAAACTCAAAAACGTACACTGGAAGCTCTCTGGGAAAGCCGACACGCTTCTTGTCAAAAAATACGGCAGCAGAAACTCTTCGGAGTCTCTCATTATACCGGACCTCCGCGTCATGGACCGCGAAGGTTCCGAATCCGACAGAATTGCCGACCGGGTGACGGAGCTCGCCGTCGCCGCCGCTCTGAACAGATCGGAGCGCGACAGAGCGGTCACCATACGCCTTCCCGAGACTCCGGACGGCGATTTTACCGATTACGGCGTCGGCGACCGCGACGATCTCGACGCATGTCTGCCCGCCGTCGCCGCGGCTCCGTGCCTTGCGTCTGACGATCCGTACGCCCTTTTCGGGAGGCGCCCGGAGGGCGAGACTGTTTTTATAACGCCGAACTGCGATCCCGGCACGGTCTCGTTTGTAAATGAGCTTTCCGTGGCGTGCCCGCCCGTGACGGTCATTTACTGTCCCGGACAGGGCGCCGTCGCCGACGGCTGGCGAGGCGCCGCTGAGGTCGATATAAAAACGTTTTCATGGGAGGAACTCTCATGAAGGACCGGAAACTATCCCGCTTCGAGCCGGCGTCGATCCCGGGCTCCCTCTGCCGTCTGACAGTCGCCTATATCGGCGCGCTCGGTCTGGGGCTCGTCATTTCCGACGCGTTCGGTCTCGGTATCCCGGCGCTCACGGCCGTATTCTGCGCCGTGTCTTGCCTCGCCGTATATCTGATCCTCATCGCGTTTGAGATATTCATCCCCGCGTCGTTCGCCGTCGCCGCCGGAGAGGTCGTCCTCGCGTATTACGCGCTGAAACGATACGGTATGCTCGATTTCCGCGAGCTTTTCGTGCGCGGGCCCGCCGGGCTCTGGAACGCCTGCGTCGGGCGCCTTGTCAGTATCGGTTATACCGGGCTTTCGGGTCTCTCTTTGCCCGAGGACGGCGATCCCGCCGTCGGCATGGCCGTGCTCTGCCTCCTTGTGAGCGTGATCTTCGTATGCTGCACTTTTTCCGTGCCGCGGCTCCTTCCCGTTATCGTCATAGCGGCGGCCCCGCTGACCGTCGTCTTTATGTATAATCTCCCGAACGACAACACGGGCTTTCTGCTCGTCGTCGCCGCCGGGCTCGGGATACTCACGCTCAAATACTACCGTTCGTTCACGTCGCGGTCAAAAAGCGGGAACGGCGGGGAAAAGAACAAAAAAACGAAACAGCCGTTCCGACGTACCGCAAACGGCGGCTTTGCCGCGCTTACCGTCGCCGCGGCGATCATCCTGACCGGGATGTATCCCGCTCTGAAAATCAGGGAACCGGCGCCCGAGGCGACGATCTTCACGGATTTTCTCGACAAAATGAGAGAGATAACCTATCGGTTCGTCTCGGGAGACAGCTCCGGGTCCTCACAGGGACCTGGCACGGTCTACGGCGATATCTCGGAGCGCAGGGCGATGCCCGAAAGGAAAGACTATAAAAACACCGTCGTCCTGTCAGTGAAAGCAGACACGCCCGTTCCGGTCTATCTGCGGTCGTGGATAGGCGGCTACTGCGAAAACGGCGTCTGGCAGGCGCCCGGCGTTCCCGAGACGAGGGTAAAATTCCCGGACTCCGTGACGGATCTGTTTTATGAAGTGCTCGGAGACGTCGCCGGAGGATGGGGATTCGACAGAAGCGCCGTCCATGGCGCGCGAGCGTCCTACGACGAGCGGGGGGCGAAGCTCGGCTTCATAAACGAAAGAGTCGGGGTCACGAGCCGGGCGTTTTCGACACGTTTGTCAGTCCCCGTCGCCCCGTCGCTCGTTGACGGGAGCCTGTCGGGAGTAGTTGCGCGCGCCACTCTGAAAAGCGGGGCCGTCAGGGGCAATATCACGCCCGGAAGCGAATATAATATGCAGTCCTGCGTACCTTATTACGCGGCTGCGGGCTTCAGGACGTATATCGACGCCGATCTCTTCGGGAATTGCGTCGATTATTTCGACGAGTACGTGGCCTGGGCTTTCTCGACAATGTACGGTCCGCCCGAGCTTGACGTGCGGATTGTTCTGGGGAGCGATCCGCTTCCGTATCTGCGGATTCGTGATGAACTCGAAAAAGCGGGGATAAACGTTACGCCCCGGGGCGAACTCCCTCCCGTTCCGGACGACGTTCTCGACTCCGTTCTGTCGGAGTTCAGGGATCAGATCCCGCAGATGCCGGATTACGAATACATGCCGGTCACGAAGGACGAAATCCTCAAAAAGCTGATAACAATGTCAAGGGCGGATCTTGATCTCATACGCTCCCGGATAGACGATATCAGACAGTACAATCAGCACGCGGAGGGTTATTATACCTCGCTGAACGGAGTGACTCCGGAAGAGCGCAGGGTCCTTTCCGATACCATAAGAAAATTAGGTCTGCCGGAGCGCTTCGGCATGCCCGAAACCCCGGGCGACGCGATAAATCTTGCTTCAAAAGTCGCGAAAGGACTCGCTTCGATCACGGAATACGACGTCTCCCCGAGCGGATACGACGCGTCCTCAAGCGCGCTCGTCCAGTTCCTGTCGACCGTCAGGCGCGGATACTGCGTTCAGTACGCGACGGCCGCCGCGCTCATGCTCCGCATGATGGGCGTCCCCGCGCGGTACTGCGAGGGCTTTATCGCAAAAGATTTCAAAAGCGCCGACGGCGGATACGTCTCGGAAGTAAAGGATTCCGACGCGCACTCATGGGTCGAGATCTACGTCCGGAACTACGGCTGGATGACCTTTGAGATGACGAAGTCGATAAACGGCGCGTCGGCGAGCCGCGAGATATCGCGGGACGATCCGTCCCGTCCGGGGACGGACACCCCGCCTCCCGACGACACTACCGGCCGTGACGAGACCCGTCCTCCCGTTCAGGACACGACGGACGGGGGAGGGCGCGTCACCGAGCCGCCCGTGACAACGGATGACGTGAGCGGAGAGCGCAGCGGCGGATTCACGCGCGCAGCCCTGTTTGCCCTCATATTCATCGCCGCTTCGTTTGCGCTCGTCGCCGTTTCCGCCGCGCTCGAGGGGAAACGCAAGAGATTCATATCGTCGCTTTCCGCGGCGGCCTCCCGCGCGGGCAAAAACGGAGCGAGGGAACAGGCGGAATACACCGAGTATATCTTCAGACTGCTCGGATATATCGGTCTCACCCAGGGAGTTTCGGAGCAGCTCTCTGATTTTGCCGAAAGAGCGAGGACGACCGGAGGGATCCCCGCGGGATTCCCGGACGTCACGCTCATAATGCAGCGCCTGACCTTCGGCGGAGAGTCGGATGAAAGGGGCTGCGCCGCCGTCGCGTCGTACGCAATAGCGCTCCGCGCCCACGTCAGCGGGACGATCGGCGGATGGAGACGATTCTGGCTCCGCGACGTGCTGAAACGCATATGAAAAACGCAGGGAAGGTCATTCCCGCGCCCGGTTTGGCTTTACAAACCGGGCGCTTTGTTGTATAATAATAAAATGACGTTATCCGTCCGCAGCGGCGGGGAAAGGATAGTCCGATGGAAACGGCGAAAACGAAAAAAATACTGTTCGACGAGATCTCGCGCTCTCCGTCGGACACGGAGGAGCTCGGTGCACGGATCGGCGGATATTTGCTGACCGTGCCGGCAAACCCGCCCTTCGTCGCCCTGTACGGCGACCTCGGAGCCGGCAAGACCGCCTTTGTGACGGGACTCGCCCGGGTGATCACACCCGGCGCGCACGTGAGCTCCCCGACCTACGCCCTTGTGAACGAATACGCCTCGCCGGGACGGAAACTGTATCATTTCGATATGTACAGGATCACCTCGGACGACGACCTGTTTTCGACGGGCTTTTACGATTTTTCGGGTTATATGGCGGCGGAATGGTGTGAAAACATACCGTTCGCCCTCCCGGACCGCCGTATCGAGGTGCATATTTCGAGACTTGAAAACGAAAACGAGCGGCGGATAACGGCTTCGCTCGTAAGCGAAGGGGAGGACTGAATGCTTATTCTCGGGATCGACTGTTCGGAAAAGACCTGCTCGGCGGCTCTTCTTCTTGACGGGGAGATAATCGGTTCGACGACGCTCAACTCAGGTCTGACTCACAGCGAAAATCTCATACCGCTGATAAACGGGCTGACGGAGCTCACGGGAAAGAGCTGCGGTGAAATTGACCTGTACGCGGTCGCCGCCGGTCCCGGCTCGTTTACCGGGGTCAGGATAGGAGTATCGACCGTCAAGGGGCTCGCCTTCGCCGGCAGCACGCCCTGCATCGGGCTTTCGTCGCTCCTTTGCATGGCGTACGGCTTCACGGGGCGCGAAACCGTCGTCTGCCCCGTTATGGACGCGAGGCGAGGACAGGTTTACGGCGCGCTTTTCGGGGTGTCTGGGGATACCGTCAGAAGACTGACGCCCGACGCGGCTCTTCCGGCGGAAGAGCTTGCCGGGCTTATCCCGAGGGAATGCGGCGGAAAGAACGTCATCGTCTGCGGCGGTGGCGCGGGCATAATGCTCGAGGCCTGCCGGGGAATGAAAAACGTCCTGCCTGCCCCGCCGGAACTGATTTTCGAAAGCGGCGCCTCGGTGGCGCTTGCCGCACTTGACGCGCTGAGATCCGGCGCCGAAACCTTTCCGGGCGGCGACGGACTCCGACCCGTATATCTCCGTCCGTCTCAGGCGGAGCGCAAAAAAACCGAAAGGGAAGCGAAATCATGAAAATATCAATAGGATGCGATCACGGAGCGTACCTTCTCAAAAACCGTATCGCCGAATATCTGAGAGGGAAGGGATACGACGTTAAGGACTACGGGACCTTCGGCCCCGAATCCGTCAATTATCCGGTATACGCCGAAAAGGTCTGCCGCGACGTGACGGGAGGCGAGGCGGATTTCGGCATACTCCTCTGCACGACGGGTATCGGCATGAGCATCGCCGCGAACAAGTTCGACGGCATCCGCGCGGCGCTCTGCGGAAACGAATATCAGGCGCATATGACCCGGCTGCACAACGACGCGAACGTCCTCGTTCTCGGGGCGGCGGTCGTCGGAGAGGGGCTCGCGAAATGCATAACCGACGAGTTCCTGTCGACCGGATTCATGGGCGCGCACCACACCGTGCGCGTCGGGATGATCGAAAACATAGAAAAGACGGGGCACGCATGAAGAGAGTCGTGTGGAAAGGGAGTCCTCTGACCGCCCCGGTGCCCGTCGTGCTCGTCACCTGCGGGGACGCCGAAAATCCCAATATAATAACGGTCGCCTGGACGGGGACGGTATGTTCCGACCCTCCGATGACGTATATCTCGGTAAGACCTGAGCGGTATTCCTACGGTCTCATAAAGGAAAAAGGCGAATTCTGCATCAATTTCGCCCCCGCCGAACTGTTCAAAAAGGTAGACTACTGCGGGATTTTCACCGGCAGGAAGGTGAATAAAGCCGAAAAGTGCGGCTTTTCGTTCGAACCCGCCTCGGCGGTCTCCGTCCCGATAATCGACAGATGCCCGCTCGCTCTCGAATGCAGGGTCAGGGACGTCATACCCCTCGGCTCGCACGATATGTTCCTCGCCGAGATAATCGCGACGGACCTCGATCCCGGGCTGATCGATGAAAACGGCAAGCTCCGTCTCGAAAGAGCGCGCCTTATCTCATATTCGCACGGGGACTATATGAGCCCCGGGAAGCGCCTCGGCAGCTTCGGCTGCTCTTCTGTGAAAAAGAAATCAAAAGGAATCAGAAAAGATGAAAAGAACAACGATTAAGGAAATATTTGACAGCCCGGAGAGCTTCGGCGGGAAAAAAGTCACCGTGGCCGGATGGTGCCGGGCGATAAGAGCCAGCAACGCGATAGGATTCATCGATCTGAACGACGGGAGCATGCTCCCTTGCCTTCAGGTCGTCATGGAGGCGGGCTCTCTTGAAAACTTCGCTGAGATAGCAAAGCAGAACGTCGGGGCGGCCGTGTCCGTGACCGGCGTCCTCGCGCTCACTCCCGACGGAAAGCAGAAATTCGAGCTCAGGGCGGAGGAGATCAACGTCGAGGGCGCTTCGACCCCCGATTATCCCCTTCAGAAAAAGCGCCATTCGGACGAGTTTTTGCGGACTATCGCGCATTTAAGACCGAGAACGAACAAATACGAGTCGGTCTTCCGCGTCCGCTCGGTCGCGGCGTACGCGATACATAAGTTTTTCCAGGAGCGCGGATTCGTTTACGTCCACACCCCGATAATAACCGGCTCGGACTGCGAGGGAGCCGGCCTGATGTTCCGCGTGACGACGCTCGATCCCTCGGATCCGCCCCGCGACGAGAACGGGAACGTCGATTTCTCGAAGGACTTTTTCGGGAAGAGCACAAACCTCACGGTATCGGGTCAGCTCAACGTCGAGACATACGCGATGGCTTTTGCGAAGGTCTATACCTTCGGTCCGACCTTCCGCGCGGAAAACTCCAACACTCCGCGCCACGCCGCAGAGTTCTGGATGATAGAGCCGGAGATCGCCTTCGCCGACCTTTCCGACGATATGGACCTCGCCGAGGACATGCTCAAATCAGTCGTGTCGTATATCATGGAAAAATGTCCCTACGAGCTCGATCTCTTCAACAGATTCATCGATCCCACGCTGCTTGAAAGACTCGGCAATCTCGTGAACTCGAGCTTTGCCCGAGTGAGCTATACCGAGGCGATCGATATCCTCAAAAAGAGCGGCGTGAAGTTCGAATATCCCATCGACTGGGGCTCTGACCTCCAGACGGAGCACGAGAGATATCTTACCGAGGTCGTTTACGGCAGACCGGTCTTCGTCACCGACTGGCCGCGCGATATCAAGGCGTTCTATATGAAGGTCAACGACGACGGCAAAACCGTCGCGGCGGCCGACCTTCTCGTGCCCGGCGTCGGCGAGCTCGTCGGCGGCTCTCAGCGCGAGGAGAAGCTCGACGTCCTGCTTGAGAGCATGAAGAAATTCGGTCTTAAAGAAGAGGACTACGCCTTCTACACCGATCTGAGAAAATACGGCGGGAACAAGCACGCCGGTTTCGGGCTCGGCTTCGAAAGACTCATCATGTACGTCACGGGTATCGGAAACATCCGCGACGTGGAGTCTTTCCCGCGCACGGCGGGCTCGGCGGATTTCTGATTTTCCCGCCCAAGTGGGCGAGAAAAAGCCTTCCCCTCAAGGGGAAGGCGGGCGCGCAGCGATCGGATGAGGTGGAAACAGGCGCTTTAATCCGAGCGAAAGCCTTATGCGTTTCCTTACACCTCATCACCGCCTTCGGCGGAGCTTCCCCTCAAGGGGAAGCCTTGCGATAACGGGGAAGCCGAGACCTTGCCTCGCCCTCTGGGACAGGCGTGAACCCCAAAGCTCACTCCGTTCGCTTTGAGGACCCCGCCGAGGTGGCGAGCATAGCGAGCCGGAGAGGGCACATAACATTTCTTTAAAACAGCAAAAGACCGCGGCGGATCATCCGCCGCGGTCTGCGCGGAACCGAAAAAAAGAGAGAGCCATTTGTCTCTCTCAGTGGAGCTGGTGATGTGATTGCGACGCCCGCGTCGCGGCACACAGGCCTGCTG
>JAFTDQ010000127.1 GCA_017454075.1 Clostridia bacterium | reverse complement strand
TTTGCGTGAGAAATATAACCGCGGAAAAATTCGTGCTGTTTTTTTGTGGCGCACTCGTAAAATTTTACAAGAACGCTGTGAATTTCAAAGTGCATGCTGTTCTTGTCGCATGCCCATTCGTCAACGTCCTCGTCGCTGCTGCCGACAAATCCGAGATCTCGCATAATTTTGATGGCTCGAGGCAAATCGGACACTACGAAATCGCTGTCTCCCATCGTGCGGAGCGCGGGAACAGGGTAGTATTTCGCGGTATCAAGTCCCTTGACCGTATAAAACTCGATCCCGGCGTCACGAAGCGCGTTTCCGATCAGCTCGACTTCTTTAATACGGTTTCCGTAAAAGAAGGTTGCCGCCGCGTATCCGCGTTCGAACCGATTTATATATTCGGCGGGTATGAACTTGCGGCACTGAGCGTAAACCACCCCTTCGAGCTGATGCGCATAAGAAAGCTTTGCAAGCGCAGCCCAGTCAAAATCGCCCTGCGGCGCCTCGCTTTCCTTTCCCGCAAGATGATCCGACAGTATCCGTATAAAAAAAACTTTTTCCGAAGTCATTTTATTTTTTCCTCTCGGTGAGTCCGATATCTTTTTGTATTTTAAACCTTTTTGCGGCCGTTGTCAAGAAATCCGAACAATATTCCGCAGGGAGGGGTACAGTATTCCGCATATCCGGGATCGGCGGTTTTTCGGAAAAACCGGGAAAGATTTTATTTTTGCCGAAATAGGTTGACATATCAACGAAAAAGTAATATAATATAAGAAATATGTTTTTGAAGCCCGCAATTTTTATTTTTAATCAAAATAATAAGCGGGATCCATTCGAAAACTTATGACTGAAAGAAAAAGTTGTTGGTTGCTATGAAAAAAAGAGTTATTAATTTCAGCCCCCCGGATATAACGGAGCTTGAGGTCGCCGAGGTCGCGGAGGTGCTGCGGAGCAAATGGATCACGACGGGTCCGCGCACAAAGCTTCTCGAAAGACGGCTCGCCGCATATATCGAAACCGGAAGAAACGACGCGGAGGCGGGCGATGAATACGCCTGCCGTGTCGTCTGCCTGAACAGCGCGACCGCAGCGGAGGAGCTGAATTTAAGAGTTCTCGGGATCCGCCCGGGCGACGAGGTCCTCGTTCCCGCTTATACGTATTCCGCCACGGCTTCCGCCGCGATCCACTGCGGAGCGACCGTGAGATTCGTCGATATAAAGAAGGACGGAGATAATAAAACTCATTCTCCCGAGATGGATTACGATATGCTCGAGAAGATGATCACGCCGGCGACAAAGGCGGTCATACCCGTCGATTACGGCGGGATAGTCTGCGATTACGAACGTATTTTCGAGGCGGTCGAAAGAAATAGAAAGCTGTTCAAGCCGGTGTCCGACGACGGAACGCTCCTCGGTGATCTGTCCTCGCGCATACAGAGCGCGCTCGGCAGAGCCGCGGTCGTTGCCGACGGCGCGCACAGCCTCGGTGCCTCGAGGGTGATAAACGGAGAAAAAAACTACAGCGGTGCAATCGCGGACTTCACGTCTTTTTCATTCCATGCCGTCAAGAACTTCACGACGGCGGAGGGCGGCGCCGCATCGTGGCTCCCGCTCGACGGTATCGACAACGGCGAGATCTATCGCGTATATCAGCTCCTCTCCCTTCACGGGCAGAACAAGGACGCGCTTTCAAAAACTCAGATCGGTTCATGGGAATACGATATAGTCGGTCCGTGGTACAAATGCAACATGACCGACATCATGGCGGCGCTCGGGCTGGTACAGCTTGACCGCTATCCGGAGTTGCTGCGGCGCCGCGTCGCGATCATTGAAAAATATGACGAAACCTGCGACCGGATCGGAGTTTTTCATCTGCATCATCACGTCGAAGGAATGGACTCATCAAATCATCTGTATCTTGTTCGTGTTCCCGGTATCGGCGTTGAGCTGAGAAACGAGATCATAGCAAGGATGGGAGAGCGCGGAGTCGCCGCAAACGTTCACTACAAGCCTCTGCCGATGATGACGGCGTACGGCGCGGACTGCAGCGGATATCCCAACGCTTACGATTACTATAAAAACGCCGTAACGCTCCCGCTTCACACCTGCCTCTCCGACGAAGACGTCGAATACGTCTGTGAGGTGTTCTCGGAGACCGTATCCGATATCATAAAGTCCGGGGGGCGTTCGTAAATGCTGAAGAGGTGGGATGACCTTCCGGAATATATGAGGACTCTCGAGGTAAGACCGTATTGGGAGTATCTGAACAAAAAGCGGGTCGGGCTTTTTTTCAAGAGAGCGTTCGATCTTGCGGTCGCTCTCATCCTCGTTCTTTTCCTTGCTGTTCCTATGGCTGTCATAGCCGTACTTATCAAAGCGGACAGCCGTGGTACGGTCTTCTACCGACAGGAGCGCGTGACGTTGTACGGAAAACGCTTCCGTATACATAAATTCCGGACGATGGTCTCGAACGCCGATAAGATCGGCAGCGCCGTGACGGTCGATCACGACAGCAGGATAACGAAGGTCGGGGCAAAGCTGAGGCGTCTTCGCCTCGACGAGCTTCCTCAGATCTTTGACGTGATCTCGGGGAACATGAGCTTTGTCGGAACGAGACCCGAAGCCGTAAAATACGTCGAACGGTACGAGCCCGAATTT
>JAFTDQ010000126.1 GCA_017454075.1 Clostridia bacterium | reverse complement strand
GTGCCGTCGCTGTTCTTTGCAAAGGTGCGTGCGTAGATCGTTCCGAGCGCGGTCGGCAAATCCTGCCAGTATACCGCGATCACGCTGTCGCCTCCATCTCCGCCGAGGTTAGCGGCGGTGATGACGTGGCTTCCGTAGCATCCGCTCTGGATGAATCCGTTTGCGCTCTTTCCGTGGCCTTCCTCGGCTACGCGGATGAAGAGCGGCTTAGCGCCGGCTTCGCAGCTTGCTTTGCTGTCGGAGAAGATGATTCCGACCTGTCTCGTCTCGGACGCGCTGATAGCGGCGTTCAGATAGAGGTGATCGATCTTGCCGTCGTCTGCCGCCGAGTCGCTGATCGAAGCGGTAATTGCCGGAAGAGCGGCGGGCGCCTCGGGCATGTCGCACTCGACGAAGATCGGGTCGGCGACGGAGAACGCGCCGCAGGTGACGTTGTCGGAGCCCATGTTGATGTTGACTTTCAGCTCCTGAGCGTCGGCGGGAACAGCAACCGTTCCTCTCCAGAGACCGTCGGACCCCTTCATCAGTCCAGATTCGACTTTGGTTTCTCCGTCGATAATAATGCTGAAGATTCCGTCAAACCTGGTATCGCCCCAGTTATTGGCGACCGCTACAGTAAAGTACCCTTCGTCAAAATCAGAGACGTCCCATTTAACGTATGCGTTGCCGTCATTGGCGGATGTCTGATGTCCTGAAATCACCTTTTTGGAGGTAAATTTGTTCCATGCGTTCAGTGAAACGTTCCAGAAATTCGCGTCTCCGTAATCGCTGCTATAATGCTGTCCGATCTTGTAGTCGGCAGCGCCCCCGAGACCGAGGAACGAGAACGGAACGGTCTCCATTCTGGTGACAGTCGATCCCGCGGGGAGCGTGAGCTTCGCGTCGACCCAGTGATATTCGCCGGCCGCCCAGTTGTCATCCTCGCCGCGATCGGCGCGGAGGGTAAGCGTCTGCGCGCCCTGAGGGATAGTGACTCCCGTCACGCTGATGAGCCCGTCAGCGGCGGTTACGTTGCCGGACGTCCAGACCTGTTCTCCGTCAATGAGAACGATATATTCGGCGTTAGTCGTTGCGCCCGCTTTGCCGACCTTTGCGCTGAAAGGTACAGCGCCGTTCATAGTAAACGCGCTGATATCCCACGTGAAGTCGGAATGAGCAACTTGGCCCTGCATCGGCTCATGTCCGCCTATCGTGTGGAGAGAATCGATCGTCGTGCTGCCTGCCACGGGACGGCTTCCGGGGGCCTCAAAACGTTCGCCGATCCACGGGGTATTATACACCTTGCCTGTGCTTGAGTCAGTCCAGGAATATCCCGTCCCGCTGTGGAATATGTAGCTCGACATCGAAAGCTCGTCGAGATACAGATACGTGGGCGCGATCTCGTCGGAAGGAACCTCCACGAAGATCGGGTCGGCGACTGTGAACGCGCCGCAGGTGTGCTCGTCGCCGCCGTTGTTGATTACGACCTTGATCGTCTGTGCGTCGGCGGGAACGGCAACCGTGCCTTTCCAAAGCCCGTCTGTAACCTCCATTACGGTCGACGCTGTCTGTTCTACTCCGTCAACAAGTATTTTGAATTGACCGAAGAAGTGCTGGTTGACAAGATCATATGCGGTATTGTTGCACGCCGTAACGGTGAAATAACCTGCCCCGTATTCGGAAATATCCCACGAGACAAAAGCGTCACCGCCGTTGACCGAGCTGTGATTCTGGTGACCGGAGATAAGGTTCTTCGTCGTGAAATATCTCCAGGTGTTAAGGGAAACATCCCGGAAATCGGCTACAGCTCCACCGCCTTGCTTTTCTCCAACCCAGTATTTGTTTTCATTGCCAGAGAACGAGAACGGAACGGTCTCCATTCTGGTGACAGTTGATCCCGCGGGAAGCGTGAGCTTCGCGTCGACCCAGTGATATTCTCCGGCCGCCCAGTCATCATCCTCACCGCGATCGGCGCGGAGGGTGATCGTCTGCGCGCCCTGAGGGATCGTGACTCCCGTCACGCTGATAAGACCGTCAGCGGCGGTAACGTTGCCGGACGTCCATACCTGTTCTCCGTCAATGAGGACGATATATTCGGCGTTAGTCGTTGCGCCCGCTTTGCCGACCTTGGCGCTGAACGGCACGTCGCCGTTCGCGGCAAACGCGCTGATATCCCATGTGAAGTCGGAATGAGCAACGGCGCCCTGCATCGGCTCATGTCCGCCTATCGTGTGGAGAGAATCGATCGTCGTGCTGCCTGCAACGGGACGGCTTCCGGGGGCTTCAAAACGTTCGCCGATCCACGGGGTATTATACACCTTGCCTGTGCTTGAGTCAGTCCAGGAATATCCCGTCCCGCTGTGGAATATGTAGCTCGACATCGAAAGCTCGTCGAGATAGATGTCCACGCCCTTCGCCGCGGAGACGGGGAAAGGTGTGATGACCGACATCACGCCGATTATCATGGCTATCGACATGATAAGGGCGAGAAGTTTGTTAGTTCTTTTCATGTTTTCTCCTTAGAAAATATGTATTTGCGCGTCCGCGCATTGATACGAACCGGCGTCCCCGCTCGGGGGACGGTATTTCCGGAATGCGCATTCTATTATAATAAGAATGCGCATTCCATAGATACAACGTCATTATACTATATGACCGCGGTTTTGTCAAGAGTGTTTCAAAGATATTAAATAAAATTTTTGTGTTTTTTTCGCCCGAAGCACGCAAAACGGAAGAGCACCTCATACCGCCTCCCTTGTGTAAAGGGAGGTGCCGAGCGAAGCGAGGCGGAGGGATTGACTGAACGAAAGCAAAAGACGGAACGATATTTCTTTGCCTTTGCTTTCATACACCTCATCACCGGCTCCGCCGGATGCTTCCCGCGGCTCACGCCGCACGCTTCCGGCTTCGCCGTAAGCTACCTGATCTTTTCAGTTGACGAAAATATACCGGGAGAAGCCTTTTATTTGGAATAGAGTAAACTCCCGGCCGGCTTTGCCGACCGCCTCCCTTGTGTAAAGGGTGGTGCCGAGCGGAGCGAGGCGGAGGGATTGGCTGAACTACGGCAATAGACGGAACGATATTTCTTTGCCTTTGCTTTCATACACCTC
>JAFTDQ010000125.1 GCA_017454075.1 Clostridia bacterium | reverse complement strand
TCGTTATTTCACGTCATTGTTTTTTCAGCCACCTTTTGATGGCTTTATTGTTATACCTTCCAGCCGCCCGAACAAAAGCCAAGGATAATCTCGACTTTTTTTCATTTTCCTCTTGACTTAATGATAGTTGGCTCCTTTTTTGGATTGTATTTTATTTTTTCCCCGTCGCTCCGTACCATACGATCTCACCGAGGTCGGTGAGCCCGAACAGTTTGTCCGACGGAGTATATTCTTCATTGTCCCACGTTCCGTGACCGAACACGTAGTTGTACCCGATCTCGGATTCGAGGGGCTCGAGAACCTTCAGCCGCGTGACGGAACAGTCGTAGAAGGCGTTCTGCTTCGGATATCCGTCGTTCCCTTCGGGATCGAGAAGCAGGCCGACGCTCGTCTCGAACTGATATACGTTGAAATGACAGCGGCGGAAGGTGTTCTTTTCCGCGAGTTTCATTCTTACGGCGACGCTGTTCTTAGTCTGCGCGGTGTCAAAGCGGCACGCCTCAAAGACGCAGTCGCGCACGGGATTCCCGGACGTTCCGCCGTCGATTATAATGACGGTACCTTCGTCCTTCAGCGGATGACCGCCTATCTGGCGGAACACACAGTCGTGCGTCGCGCCGTCCTCGCCGGCCGCCGATTCTATGAGTATCGCGGCTGTTTTCCCGCCTGAGGTTGCAACGTTATTCACGCGGGAGTTGCTCATACCTGTTATTCTTATGGCGTAATCGGCGATTTCCTGCGCGTTCACCCGTATTCCCGAGATCTCGCAGTCGGATATCGGCCCGCGAACGTTTATGACGGCGTCCATACCGGCCGCGCAGGTGAGCTTCGTCAAGGAAAGCGTCATATGCCCGAACGTACCGCCCTCGCCGACAAGCTTTACGGCTTTGCGGCCGCCCTCGCCGTCGCCGATGACGATCGGTCTTTCGATCCTGTAGTCGCCGCCGGGAAGTCTTACGGTACCCCCATCCGCCGGGAGCGCGTCGATCGCCGACTGGATCGCCTCACCGTCGCCGACCCCGCTCAGCGCACCGAACCAGCGTGCGTTAAGGTCCGAGGGGTCGCACACGCGTATGAATCTGCCGGCGCCCTTGCCCGAAGGGGCGAAGACCGTGCCGCCGTTCGGCTCCGCTTCCGACGTCGCGTCCCAGATGAAGGTCCCGCCGCCGCCGTCGTTTCCGTTCTTGTATCCTTCAAGGACAACGATCGCGCGGTCGAAGGCTGGTCTTTCCGCGACCATCGACCTCACACTGCCGAACACCAGCGGGACAGCCCGGCTATCCTCCGCCGTGCGCTCGGCGCCCGGCGTGATCACGAGCGCGGTCACGCAAAGGACAGCCGAGAGCAGGAGGGGCAGAAATCTTTTTTTCATCATTTTATAATTTCAGATCAGTCTCCGATAAAGAACTGCGCCCATACGCCGGTATCGACCTCTTCTCCGTCCTTGAAGGTGCGGATGAAGGGGCTGGACTCAAGATCCCAGATGGCTACGCCGTAGTCCTCTTCGGCGGTGTGTTCACCGTGGCTTCCCGAGATCAGGACGAGATATTCGCCAGCGGGGAGCGGGGTGTCCCACTCGAACGCCTGCCACTTATTGTCCGGGAAATCGACGAGATCCTTCGACGCGAGGGGCTCTCCGGCGACGGTCGTGTCATAGTCCTTGTCGAAGCCGTACACCTTGACGGTGATGGTGCCGAGATTGTTGTCGTAGCTCGAGCAGTAAAGGTTGAGCGCCTCGAAGGTCCCCGAGAGATTAGCGAGTATTCCCCAGACTTCGCCGGTCGCGGCGAGATTGTGATGCTCCTGATGCGTTCCCGAAGTATAGGCGTCGACGTGCTGATTTTTCGGAAGCGGACGGAGTCCCGACTGACCGTAATCGACCTTCGGCGCGGTCGTGACCTCCGGCTCAGTTTCCGTCACCTCGTCGGTCTCAACGCCCGCCGTCGTGCCCGCCGGCGCCTTGTCCGTCACGGAGTCCGCCGGGGTCTTTGCAGTCGTTCCCGCAGGCGTTTTTCCGCCGTCCCCGCAGGACGCGAGCATCGCGACCGCCATCGCGGCGGCGAGCATCAAGGCAAGTATTTTTCCTGTTTTTTTCATTTTATTTACCTCCCGTTTTTACGGAATAGATTCTTATTCTGATATTATCTCCGCCCAGAGGCCTCCGTCGACCTGTTCGCCGTCAACGAACGTGATCGCGTAGTCGCAGGCGTTTTTTGGTCCAGACGGCGACGCCGTAGTCGTCGGCGGGACCGGTCCCGGTCATAACGATCAGATAATATCCCGAGCCGAGCCCTTCAAAATCGAACTGCTGGTTTGCGTTGTCCGGGAAGTCGGTTATCGTCGCGCTCGCGAGCACCGCGCCCTTCAGGGTCTTGTTATAGTCCCCGTCCCATTTGTACACGCTCGCCGTTATCGAGCCGATCGCGTTTCCGTACGACGACAGATAGGCGATGAGACTCTTAAAGGTGCCCTTTACGTTGACGAGGCAGGCAACGACCTTCCCCTGTTTGAGATTGTAATGCGTCTTTACCTCGGAAGTGCCGTCGAAGGTGAATCCGTAGGTGTAGTTGCGTCCGCCCTTGGCAGGGAGCCTTATGCCGCCGTCGTCGGGCTGTTCAGGCGCCTGGTGACCTCCGCCCCGGAAAACGTCGAGCGCGTCCATGTTGAAGGTCTCACCGTGATCGGTGATCCCGCGGAGGCGGGAATCGAGCGGGATCTCTTCCCCGTCCTCCGTACCGAAGCCGTAGAAATACTGAGGTCTTATCTGATGAGCGTCGTCCTCGCGGATTTTAATCCTCGTGACGGAGCAGTCGTAGAAACCTATCCCGCAGGGGAAGAACGGCTTGCTCATCGCGTCGAACAGGATACCCGTCGATTCGGAGTTATAGGCGCTGAAATGACATCTGTAGAATGATATCGAATCGACGAACGCGAGGTGCGCAGCCGTCGAGTCCTTCGTCTGCGTGCAGTCAAAGCGGCAGTCAGTGAGGACAGTCAGCCATGTGTCGTTGTTGTTCGTCGCGTCGCCGTCCATTTTAAGGGCGGTTCCGCCGTCGTAGAGACAGAAGGACGCAATGCTCTCGAATCTGTTATAAATATTGTAGTTTCCGACCGGATATCCGCCGCCCATGACGTTTATTCCGATCTTCGTGAACCCTATCGCCGTTATATTGTGGAAATAGCTTCCGGCGAACGAGTGAAGTCTGAGGCACTCCTCGGCCTTGCCGTTTCCGCCGAGGTAGATGCCGGCGATCTCGACGTCCGAAATGCGTCCGGTCACGCAGACCATGCTCTCCATTTCGTTTGCGGCGGTGAACACCGTCGACGCCGGCGTGTTGTGAGCGAATCCGCCGCCCTCGCCGATGAACTTGACTCCCGCCTTCGTCGAGACTTTTTCGTTCGCGTCGCCGTCGCCTATCCTTATCGTTGAGGTGATCTTATAGTTTCCGCCGGGTACGCGGACCGTTCCGCCCTTTGGCGGGAGGGCGTCAATCGCCGCCTGTATCGCCGCCGTGTCGTCGGCCTCGCCGTTTCCCGTGGCTCCGAACCATTTTACGTTCAGGTCGCTTTTGTCGCAGGAGCGGACGAATCTGCCGCGGGCGACGCCTTCGAAAACGAGGCCGTCGTCTGCCGATTCGCGCGAACCGCGGTCATAATAGAACGTTCCGCCGCCGCCGTCCTCCGCCGAATAATATCCGCGCAGGATGACGATCGCCGTGTCCTCCGCCGGCTCGAGCGCCTTCAGCTTTTCGACGCTGCTGACTATATAAGTGCCGGAACCGGAGCTCAGCGGGACGGTTTCGTAGGTCTGGGCCGTATCCTCCGCCGTTTCCGCCGGGACGGCGTTCTGCCCGCACGAGCCGAGCACGAAAACGGCCGCGAGGAGCAGGGAAAATAACGTCAAAAACGCTTTTTTCATTAAGTATCCCTCCGTATCGGCACGGCCGAAAAGGCCACTGCCGCTTTTCGTCATCATTATACATTTTTTTTGCCGTTCTGTCTTTGACATAAAATGACAAAACAGTTAGCATTTGCCGATTACAATAAAAATCCGCGCGCCCGACCGGCGCGCGGAACTGTCTTATTTGTTTTTTTCCCGGGCTTTTCCGTCCCCCCGGCGGAGATAATCCCTGTATTCCGACGGAGTCTGCCCGAAATATTTGCTGAAACTCCGTGTGAAAACGTGTATCGAGGAATAGCCGAGCATCTCGCTGACTTTTGTTATCGACCAGCCGTTTTCAATGAGTTCCTTCGCGTGCTCCATCCTGTAATGACTGTAATACGTGCTGAGCGTAAGGCCGCACACGTCGCTGAAGGACCTTGAAATGTGATGGAAACTGTAATTGAAAGTTTTCGAGATATCGGAAAGGCGCTCGATCTTACCGACGTTTTCGCGGATATATTCCTTTACGCGGTAAACGAGGACCTCGTCGTTTTTTATATTCGGACTGTATTTCTTTTCGCTGACGTTCTCCGACGTCCTTATTATCTTAACGACAAGTCTTTTGAGACGCACGCCGATCATTATTCCCGAAAGGGAGTCGTTTCCCGATACCTCGGAAAACATCGAGATAAACGAGTCGCCCTCTCCCGAAAGCCGGACGCAGCGGGAGCTTGAATCCCCGAAGCATGACCTCAGCCGTGATGTGAGTTCGTCAAACGGGCCGCCGTCGCCGTCGAAAATGAAAGCTATGAATCCGTATCTGAGCGGCTCGGCGTGATCCGACGTTATACTGTGAACGTCGCCGGGGAAGGAAACGAAGCAGTCGCCCGCCGAGACAGGAGTCTCGGTCCCGTTTGAGCCGACGACACCCCTGCCTTCGAAAACGTAGGTGAGTTCGTACCATTCCTGGAGGTGATCCTCAATCACCGTCGTCGGCTCGCAGATCATTTCTCCGAGCTGATAGACGTTAACCCCTCCGCACCGTTTGGGGTCGTCGAAGTATTTGTTTTCGAAATGGTAGAAATGACTCATGTCCCGGACCTCCGCGTGTGCAATTATACCTTTTTTTCGGGTGATTTGCAAGTGCTTTCGGGCCTTTGTCGCCGTGTGCTAAAAAAATATGCCGAATATGTCAAAGAAAAAAGCCGCGGAACATGGTATAATAACGCTGACATAATTTCAGGAGGAACAAAAGTATGTCGGACAGAAAAGTTACGGTCGCCGTAATAGGATGCGGGAGGATATCGGAGATAGCTCATTTCCCCGCATTATCCAAAATGGAAGACGTCAGGATCAAATACGCCTGTGACCTTATTCCCGAAAAGGCGAAGGCAAAGGCGGAAAAATACGGAGCGGAGCAGGTAATTACCGATTACAAGATCGCGCTGAGCGATCCCGAGGTCGACGCCGTGTACGTGCTGACCCCGAATTACGCTCACTATACGATCACGATGGACGCGCTCGGAGCGGGAAAACACGTTTTCTGCGAAAAGCCGATCACCGTCAACTATCCTCTTTCGCTCGAAATGGCGGAAGCGGCGAAAAAGGCGGACAGAATACTCAACATCGGGGTGTGCAACAGATATCACAGAACCGTCGAGACCCTCGAAAAGATGAACCGCGACGGGGAGTTCGGAAAGATCTATCACGTTTACTGTTCTTTCCGCAGCTATCGCTCCATCCCCGGGCTCGGCGGCCCCTTCACCATAAAGGCGCAGTCGGGCGGCGGAGTGCTCATCGACTGGGGCATTCATTTTCTCGATCTCATCCTTTATATTCTCGGCGGCGCGAGACTCAGATCCGTCAGCTGCGAGGCGTATTCCGAAATGGCGAAGAATATAAAGGACTACGTATACCGCGGAATGTGGGCCGAGGATACAATGGACCCGGACGGGATAAACGACGTCGAGGACTTCATCACCGGTCTCATCAGGACCGACAAGGCGTCCATATCCTTTAACGGCGCGTGGGCGCAGAACATTGACAAAAACGAGATGTTCATCGATTTTCTCGGGGACAAGGCCGGCGTCCGGATGAACTACGGATCAGACTTCACCCTCTATACCGTGAAGGACGGTCAGCTGACCGAAATCAAGCCGAAGTACGAGATCCCGAACATGTACGAGTGCGAAGACAGGGATTTCATAAACTCGGTGCGCACCGGCGAGCATGACCGCAACTACATAGACAACATTCTCGAAAGCGCAAAGCTCCTCGATTACCTCTATCGCTCGGCCGAGCAGAACAAAGAAATCTCATTCTGAGGTACGCCATGACAATGAAGATCGGATTCATCGACTATTATCTTGACGAATGGCACGCCAACAATTATCCCGAATGGATAAAGGAGGCCTCGGGGGGCGAGATGGAGATCGCGTACGCCTACGCCGACCGTCCGAGCCCGCATACCGGAATGACGACCTTCGAATGGTGCGAAAAGCACGGGATAAAGGAGGTCGGGACCATCGGAGAGCTCACCGACCTCAGCGACGGGATAATCGTGCTTTCCCCCGATAACTGCGAACAGCACGAGCGGCTCTGTCAGATACCGCTCCGCTCCGGCAAGCCGGTGTACGTCGACAAGACCTTCGCTCCCGATCTGCCAACGGCAAAGCGCATCTTCGACGTGGCGGATAAATACGGCACTCCCTGCTGGACCACCTCGGCCCTTCGCTTTGCCGACGAATACAAAGGGATAGATACCGCCGGAATAAAGGCGATCAACACGTGGGGACCGATGAGGTTCGAAACCTATTCGATCCATCAGCTCGAGCCGCTTTTCATGCTGATGAAGGCAAAGGCGGATAAGGTCATGTATATTCCGGGAGAAAACTATTATCTCGTCTGCTACAGATTTGAAGACGGCCGCGTCGGCTCGATCTCCGGCTTTTATCCCGTCGTACCGTTTGCAATGCAGATAGGATCGTCTTCGGGCAACAAAGACATCACGGTAAGAAGCGATTTCTTCAAAAACTTCATAAAAGAGCTCGTCGGATTTTTCCGCACGGGAAATGCGCCCGTTTCACACGAGGAAACGCTCTCCATCATGGCGGCTCGCGGCGCGGCGCTTGAGGCTTCGAAAGACCCGTACGTCTGGCACGACGTAATTAACTGATATAATTGACTAAACTGATCCGGAGGTTAACATGAAAAGCAACAAAAGCATCAGCAAAATCGCGGCCCTCTTTATCGCCTGCGTCATGCTCCTGACGTTCTTCGCCTGCTCGGGCGGCGGAAACGAAAACACACCCTCGACGGCCGCGACTGACGAGCCCGGCAAAACGTTCGATCCGAACGACCGTCTGAGCGCAGACGACGGCATCCCGAAGCAGAGCTTCAAGGGATACAAATACCGCATCAACTGCATGGACAACCAGAAATGGGAGCTCACGGCGGACGACTCCTCAAGCGTCGTCGACGCGGCGGTACGCAACCGGAACTTCAAGATAGAAGAAAAATATGACATCGAGATACTCCCCATAGTGACTCAGGGATATTCGTCCGGCGCGGGACAGCTCATTCACGAGCAGTATATCACCCAGTCTCTCACGGTAGGAGACCAGGAGTTCGACACCGTTCTCATGTGCGCGTGGCGTGCGGGTACGATAATAGTTCAGGGGCTTTTCAAGGATCTGAACACCGTCGAGCCGCTCAATTTCGAAAAACCGTGGTGGAACAGATACTGCAACGACGCCTTCGGTCTTGACGGACAGCTTTACGGCGCGGTCGGCGATATGTCGCTGACGACGCTCGCGCTCGCCCACGCCTATCTGTACAATAAAAAACTTGCGACCGATAACCAGGTGGAGGACCTTTACAAGGTCGTGGAGCGCGGAGACTGGACCATAGACTACGTCAAGCAGATCACCGAAAATCTTTACGTTGACGTAAATCACAACGACCAGCGCGACACCGAGGATATTTTCGGCTTTGCCGCCGGAACCGTCACAAACCTCGACGCATACCCCGCGTCCTTCGGGGTTGACCTTACAGCAAAGAACGCATACGGCGAGCTCTCTCTCGCGACAAACGGCGAAAAGCTTCAGCTCGCTTACGAAAAGGTCAGCGACCTGTTCTTTAACAGCAACGGCTCTTATATAAGTCTGAAGGACGCCGAGTATTCCGACAGGTACAAGATGTTCTCGGCAGGAAACGTGATGTTCATCGACGGGACGGTCAACGTCCTCGCAAATTACGGCAAGGACATGGAGGACCCGTACGGCGTTCTTCCCTATCCCAAACTCACGTCGGATCAGAAGGAATACTACAGCAACGCGCACGACAATTTCTCGGTTCTCTGTATGGCGTATAACGTTGAGGACACGGATTTCGTCGGCAAAGTCACCGAATCACTGACCTGTGAAAGCTATCGCACCGTCGTCACCGCGTACTACGATATCACGCTCAAAAACAGGTTTACCGACGACAAGAAGGACGAGGAGATGCTTGACCTCATAATGGCGGGCAGAAATTACGATATCGCCGTGCTCTTCGCCCCGACTCTCAACAGACTTTATTATCTCTTCCGCGATTGCGTAAGAGAGCACAAAGCGGTATCGACGCGGCTCGCCGAGAGTTCTTTCAGCTGGGAAGCGTCGCTGCTTAAGCTCCATCAGACCTACGCAAAGCTGGCCGCCGCAAACTGATGATCTTCCCGGAAACTTCCGTCGTATTTTCGACGTCGGACGACACGTGGCAGCGCGTCTTTGACGCCGCCGAGAACGTTGAAAAACAGAATATTAAGACCTGGAACGGGCGTCGTGTTCTCGTCGAAGGCGGAATTTACAACGGCCTCTGGCTTGAAACCCAGCCGATGGGCGGCGAAATGTACGCCTCCCGCGACGTCGACGTCGCGATGAACAATCAGCTCTTCTTTATGGAAAACGTCCGTGAGGACGGCAGGATCCCGTCCGTTCTTCATTTCAATAACGGAACAATGCGGATATCGTATTCGCATTTTCAGGGATACTGCTTCCCTTACCACGCGCTCAACCTTTGGTATCTGTCCGGAAAGGATCCCGATTATCTCAACGACCTTTACCGCGTACTTTCGGGGTTTGACGATTATCTCTGGAGAACACGCGACACGGACGGGGACGGATGCCTCGAATCATTCTGCGTATGGGATACGGGAGAGGACTCGGCTGCGAGATTTTTCGGAGGTCCGAATTCATGGGAAAGCGACGAGCCCCCGTACGGACAGGCGCGCCTTCCGTACGAATCCATGGACGTCATGGCCTACTCATACGACGGATGCATAACGCTCGCCGAAATATCGGAGATACTCGGTAACGGCGAGCGGAGAAAATGGCTGAACCGCGCCGCGCAAACGAAAAAGACTCTCAACTCCTACCTCTGGCGGGAGGAAAAGGGTGCGCTTTACGACCGTGACTGCGACAATCTGTTCCTTGACACACTCATCCACAACAATCTTCGGGTCATGTACCACGGGGCGTACGAGGCGAACAAGGCCGTGCGCTTCGTTAATGAACATCTCCTGAATGAAAACGAGTTCTTTACTCCAATGCCTCTGACGTCCGTCGCCGCGAACGATCCGCTGTTCATATCCGATCCGGACAACAACTGGAGCGGACAGCCGGAGGGGCTCACCTATCAGCGCTCGGTAAGGGCGCTCGAAAACTACGGCTTTTCGTATCTCGTCCCGATCTTCGGACATAAACTCTGCGACGCTCTCGCGATGAACGACCCCGTTCTGTTCACTCAGCAGTTCGATCCCTTCACCTGCGTTCCGCAGGCGGCGAGGGCTTCAAAAAACGGTGATTACGGTCCGACCGCCCTTGCTTTCCTCAACTTTACAACGCATATGTACGGGGTGGAATACCGGCGCGACCGGCTGATATGGTCGTCGCTCGGCGACTCCGGAGGGTGCGAGTACACACAGAGAATAGGAAATAACGCCTATACCATAAAAAACGACGGCACAAAGGCGTCCGGCGAGATAAACGGCCGCACGGTGTTCACTGTGCCCTGCGGTCACAGGGTCGTCACCGACCTGAAAGGGACCGTCCGCTTCTCCGAAAAAGTATTTGGATAACCGGTAAATAACGCAGAAAAGCGCCCGCTCCGAAAAGGCGGGCGCTCTCATCAGAGACACCGAAAGTCATTCTCCGCGGAGGACAAATCTATGATTTTTTACGAAAAAAGCAAACGAATATTCGCTCTTAACGGGGCGGGAATGAGCTACGTTATCGGAATAAACGCGGCCGGATATCCCGTTCATCTGTATTTCGGAGACGGCATCCCCGACCTGCCCTTTGAAGAAAACGACATTTTAAGAGAGCGTTTCCCTTCGTTCATTCCTTCAAACCCGAAAATCGGCGGTCACGTATTCTCGGCAGACATTACACCGCTCGAATATTCCGGCTCATCGGTCGCGGATTTCAGGATGCCGGCCGTTTCGGTGAAGAACGCAAACGGCGACGTCGGGACGGACCTCAGATACGTTTCGCACAAAATATCGAAGGGAAAGCCCGCGGCGGACGGCATGCCTCTGACTTACTGCGAAGACGGGGACGGGTGCGAGACGCTGACGCTTTTTCTGAGAGACCCCGCGACGGGCGTTTCGGCGGAACTTTACTACACCGTTTTTTCAGACGTTCCGGTAATCGCCCGGAGGGCGGTGATAATAAACGGATCGGGCTCGGCGGTCAGCGTTGAATGCGCGTTCAGCGCCTCTTTCTCGCTCCGCGGAGAAGATTTTGACATGATAAGACTTTACGGCAGATATTTCAGCGAGCGCAGTTTCGAGCGCACGCCCCTGCCGTACGGAAAGACCTCCGTCGTGTCACGCCGCGGGGCTTCATCGCATTACATGAATCCATTTACGGCGCTTGTCGGTCACGGTACGACCGAGGAATACGGGGACGCTTACGGCTTTTCCCTGCTCTGGAGCGGCAACTTTGAAATTGCCGCCGAACGGGATTTCTGCAACGATATCCGCGTAAACGCCGGTTTATGCCCCGACGGGTTCTCATATCATCTCGAGCCCGGCGAGAGCTTCGTCACTCCCGAGGCGGCAGCGGTCTATTCGGGTCACGGCCTCGGCGGAATGTCGCGCGCCTTCCACAAACTCGTGAACAGGCATATCGTCCGCGGAGAATGGAAGGACAGAAAGCGTCCGCTTCTCATAAACTCCTGGGAGGCCGCGTACATGAATATCGATACCGGAAAGCTCCTCGTATTTGCAAAGGAAGCGAAAGAGCTCGGCATTGAGATGCTCGTCATGGACGACGGATGGTTCGGAAAGAGATTTGACGACAGATCGTCGCTCGGCGACTGGTACGTAAACGAAGAAAAGTTCCCTGGAGGGCTCGGGGAGCTCGTCCTTGGAGTCAGAAAACTGGGGCTCAAATTCGGGATCTGGTTCGAGCCCGAGATGATATCCCCCGACTCGGATCTTTACCGCGCTCACCCCGACTGGTGCGTTCATCTTCCGGGCCGCGAAAGATCTGTCGGCAGACATCAGTACGTTCTCGACGTTTCAAGGAAGGACGTCAGGGACAACGTCTTCTCCCAGATGGAAAAGATCCTTTCGGAGTATGACGTGGATTACCTCAAATGGGATTTCAACCGGAACGTATCCGAACCGGGCAGCGCACTTCTGCCGCCAGAAAGAGCCTGCGAGTTCTCATACCGGTTCGTCCTCGGGACCTACGAACTCCTCGAAAGACTGACAAAGCGTTTCCCGTCCCTTCTCATCGAGAGCTGTTCGGGAGGCGGGGGGCGATTTGATCTCGGAATGCTTTACTACGCTCCGCAGGCGTGGTGCTCCGACAATACGTCCGCCCTTGACAGGATACCGATACAGTTCGGCACGTCCCTCTGCTATCCCGCATCGACTATGGGGGCGCACGTGTCGGCAAACCGGTCGACAGACTATAACACAAAAGGCGTCGTCGCCATGTGGGGGTCTTTCGGATATGAGCTCGACCCCGCAAAGCTTACCGACAGCGAGAAAGAGACCGTAAGACGACAGGTCGCTGAATATCACGATACGTACGATCTCATACACAGCGGAGAACTCTACCGGCTCGTCTGCCCGTGGGACGGGAAAGGTTACGTCGCATGGGAATTCGTTTCGGAAGACAGAGAGCGCGCTCTGATCAGCGTCGTCAACACCGCAGAAAACGTCTGCCGCGCTCGATTCATAAAAGCCGGGGGGCTCGATCCCGATAAATACTACCGGCTCGGCGGGACGGAACGCGTATTCTCAGGAAAGTTTCTGATGTCGGCCGGAATAAACGTCTCGGACCGCCCTCACCATCTCGGCGAGGCCTTCACGCTGGACCTGAAAGCCGTTAAATAAATACTGCGGGCGGGATAAAATCCCGCCCTTTTGTTATTCCGGAAAAAGTCGCGCAGCTTTTGACAATACTTGAAAAAGCGCGTGAAATATGATATAATATCCGCTCATGAAAGACGGTATTAAAAATGACTGAATCACTTGACAGAAATATCGAAATACTCCTGATCGGTGTCGGACTCATCGGCGGAAGCTACGCAAAAGGGCTGAAAAAAGCCGGGTTTGTAAACGTCTCTGCGATTGTAAGGCGTCGGGAGACGGCGGATTATCTCCTGCGCAAAGGCCTTGTTAAGGACGTGAGCCTCACGCCTGATGAAAATCTGATAAAAAGGGCGCGGCTCGCCGTTCTCGGAATGTACCCCGACGGTATGCTTGAATGGCTCGGACAATATGGCCGGCTTTTCGCCCCGGGGACGATCGTCACCGACGTGAGCGGCGTAAAAGGTCCCGTAGTGAGGCGCGCACAGGCGCTCATGCCTCAAGGCGTCGAGTTCATATCGGCTCACCCGATGGCCGGACGGGAGGTCAGCGGAGCAGAAAACTCCGATGAAACCATCTTCCGCGGCGCGAACTACATCGTCGTCCCGACGGAAAACAATTCGGAATACGGAATTGCCGTGTGTCGCGCGCTCGGAAACGTGCTCGGGTTTGAAAGGATCACCGAGCTTTCTCCCGAAAAGCACGACGAGATGATAGGATATCTGTCTCAGCTCACCCACTGTATCGCAATCTGCCTGATGACCTGCCGTGAGACCGATCATCTCATCGACTACACGGGAGATTCGTTCCGTGATCTCACCCGCATCGCGCGAATAAACGACCTGATGTGGAGCGAGCTTTTCATGCTCAACCGAAAGGAGCTTCTCGGACAGATCGATTTGTTCCTTGCGGAGCTCGCCGATTTCAGAAAAAATCTGGCCGACGGAGACGTCGGAAAGATGAGAGAAAAAATGCGCCTTTCCACCGAACGGCGCGGTAAATTTGACAAAAGCCGGACAAAGAAAGAGGACTGACAATGGATATGATATTCGAGCGCAAACTTGCCGTTCCGGCCGAAGTTAAGGAGATGTATCCTTTAACTCCGGATCTTTCGGAAACAGTAAAGAGGCGCGACGCAGAACTGAAAAGCATTCTCTCGGGGGAGGACGACCGTCTTATACTCGTTATCGGGCCCTGTTCCGCCGACCGCGAAGACAGCGTTATTGACTACATAACACGTCTCCGCGGAGTACAGGAAAAGGTCAAAAACGAGATCTTCATAATCCCGAGAATTTACACGAACAAACCCCGCACGACGGGCGACGGATACAAGGGCATGCTCCATCAGCCGGATCCGAGTGAAAAGCCCGACATGTTCAAAGGCATCGTCGCGATACGCGAACTCCACATGCGCGCCCTGCGTGAAACCGGCTTTTCCTGTGCCGACGAGATGCTTTATCCCGAAAACCACAAATATATCGACGACATGCTCTGCTACGTCGCGGTCGGAGCGCGATCCGTCGAAAACCAGCAGCACCGCCTGACGGCAAGCGGGCTCGGCATCCCCGTCGGAATGAAAAACCCGACGAGCGGCGACCTTTCGATAATGATGAACGCGATCACGGCCGCTCAGCACAGGCACACCTTCATATACCGCGGATGGGAAGTGCATTCGAACGGAAATCCGTATTCGCACGCGATCCTCCGGGGATACGTCAACAAGCACGGACAGGCCCTGCCGAACTATCACTACGAGGATCTCATGTTCCTCAGCGAAACGTACGCAAAGCACGGCGACCTCACTAACCCGGCGGTACTGGTGGATACGAACCATTCGAACTCGGGAAAGCAGTACGCCGCCCAGCCGCGCATCGCCAAGGAGGTCATGCACAGCAGGATAGAGTCTCCCGAGCTGAAAAAGCTCGTCAAAGGCTTCATGATAGAGAGCTACATAGAGGACGGGTGTCAGAAAATCGGCGAAGGGATCTATGGAAAGTCTATAACCGATCCCTGTCTCGGATGGGAAAAGACCGAGCGGCTTATCCTCGATCTCGCCGATCTCTGCCGCTGATACCGTTCTTCCACGACGGATAAAAATGAAAAAAACGTTGATTTTTTTCATCGTCCGGAGTATAATAGTACAGTAAATAATTTTCCGCAACGGAGGGTAGTTTAATGGCACTCGTTACCACGACCGAAATGTTCCGCAAAGCGTACAAGGGCGGTTACGCAATCGGCGCTTTCAACATCAACAATATGGAAATCATCCAGGCAATAACCGAGGCGGCTCAGGAAACTCAGTCGCCGGTCATCCTTCAGGTTTCTGCCGGAGCCAGAAAATACGCCAAGCACGCTTATCTCATGGCGCTCGCCAAAGCAGCGATCGAGGACAGCGGGGTGGATCTCGCGCTCCATCTCGATCACGGCGCGGATTTTGAAATCTGCAAATCCTGCATAGACGGCGGTTTCACCTCAGTCATGATTGACGGCTCTCATCACAGCTTTGAGGACAACATTGCCGTGACGAAAAAAGTAGTCGAATACGCTCACGCGCACGGCGTAGTCGTCGAAGGAGAGCTCGGACGTCTCGCCGGAATCGAGGACGACGTAAAGGTATCTGCCGAAGATTCGTCCTATACCCGCCCCGAGGAGGTCGAGGAGTTCGTCACCCGTACCGGAGTCGACTCGCTCGCTATCGCCATCGGCACCTCGCACGGAGCCTATAAGTTCAAACCCGAGCAGTGCAAACGCAACGAGGAGGGCGTTCTCGTTCCGCCTCCGCTCCGCTTCGACATTCTCGAAGAGGTCGCCAAGCGCCTGCCCGGATTCCCGATCGTCCTTCACGGCGCGTCCTCTGTACCCCAGCAGTTTGTCAAAGAGATCAACTCGCTCGGAGGAGAACTCCCGGACGCCGTCGGAATCCCGGAGGATCAGCTCCGTCAGGCGGCTCGCATGGCGGTCTGCAAGATCAACATTGACTCGGATATCCGCCTCGCCATGACGGCCGGCATCCGGCGCGTGCTTGCGGGAAATCCCGCCGCTTTCGACCCGCGCGAATACCTCAAGGTCGGGCGCGAAGAGGTCAAAAAGATGGTCGCTCATAAGATCGTCAACGTCCTCGGCTCGAACGGAACGCTCTGATACGAATGAAAAATCCCGGACAGCATGCGCTGCCCGGGATTTTGTTATTCGGTTATCACCTGCGCCGCCTGAGTCTGAGATTCTGAAACCGGCGCGTTTATCTCCTCCGTCTGCTCCGCCGCGGACGTGTCCGGAGGATCTGTATCCGGAGCCGGAGGATCCGTGATAATCTCCGTCACGGAGGTCACGACGGGCTCGTCGGTCACGATCCCGATATCAGAAGTAATGTACGGTTCGGAGGTTATTTCATCCGACCCGGTGACCTCGGGAAGAGCGGACGTTACGTCCGTCGCTTTCGTTGTCGCGGGAGGAACGACCGGCTTTTTGGTCGTTGCAGACGGGATCGTGTGATTTTCGTCGAGCGGGAGCCACTTTTTGAGGTTTTCTCTTATCTTGACGAGATCGGGAAGGATTATCGACATTCCGCGTATCGTAGCGTACTTATACGTCCCTTTCGCGGGGACCGAATATCCGGTTATCTCGTTTCCGATAAGAGGATAGAGTTTTGTGACAAGATCGATAAGAGTGCTTTCGGTAATCTTATAAAGTCCTATCCAGCTTTCCTCGCCCGGTCTCGAAAGACCGGTCACGGTGTTCACAATGTTGAGGATAGTCCCGAGATCCGCCGTCCTGAAACGGTTGTAAATGGACATCATGACCTTGCGCTGTCTTGCGGTGCGCCCGAAATCCGAATCGATTTTTCTCGTCCTCGCATACGTCAGCGCGATCTCGCTCGGAAGAAGGTTTTTGCCGGCCGTGACCTTTACGCTCGATTCGTTCGGATAAACGTCGGGGAACACGCCCGGAACGGTCTTTTTGAGATAATTGGCCTCCTTCTGCGTGAGCTCCACCTCAACTCCGCCGAGCATGTCGATTATATTCATGAACGATTTGAAATTGACGACGACTCCGTAGTCGCAGGTTATCCCGAAATTGAGTTTTATTACCTTGAAAAGACGGTCAAAACCGCCTATCGGATAAGCCGCGTTGAGCCGGTTGTCTGAATAGCCGTTACCGATCTGAACGTAAAGATCACGCAGGAATGAGATCATCGAGATCCCGCCCGTGTTCGGATTGACGGAAATCAGAAGCATGGTATCCGTGCGGGAACGGTTTTTGAAACTGCTCGTATCCTGCCCGACGAGCAGGATATTGATGAGTCCGTCGTCTCCGAGGCCTTCGGAATCCGGCCACTCGACCTTGCCGGGATCAACCTCGCCTTCATGCGGGACGGTCTCCTCTTCATGAGTGCCGGTTACGGACGTATCGTCGCCCGGCTCGTCCGTTTCGTCCCACGTATCCCCGGGCTCGTCCGTATCGTCGATATACGGATCCGTTTCCTCGTAGGTCTCGAACGTAACGGCCTCGGGCGGTATCTCGCTATCCACAGTGTCCGGGAGCTTCATCCTGTTGAACGCCGTTTTAAAATATATCCACGCGCCGAGAACGGCAACCACGATGACGGTAAAAACGGCGATCAGGACAATCATAAGTACCTTTGTACCGTTTTTCTTTTTCAGCGCGCCCCTTCCGGCACCGAATCCTTCGTTTTTCAAATCACAAATCCTTTCAAAGACCATAAGAACAATTATTAACTTGTTAATTATACCACAAGACGCCCGATAAAGCAACATACAGTCGCTGAAAAGAAAATGCGCTTGAAAAATCCGGTGAGTTAATGTATAATAATCCGAGCGGGTCCAGACCCGAAAAAAATACGGACGGAATAGTGATTCAAATGAAATACTGCGTAAACTCATACAGTTTCGGGCGTTACGGAGCCGAACTCGGAATATACGGAATGATCGAAAAAGCGGCGGAGCTCGGCTTCGACGGATTTGAATACGTAGAGAGCGGATGGATGGACGTCCCCGACGCGGAACTTAAAAAAATAGCCGAGGCAGTGAGAACGGCCGGACTCGAACCGGTCAACCTCTGCGTCGGAGCGGATCTTATCAACGGCTCGGGCGGAGATCTCGGCTCTGAGGTCGCGCGCGTCTGCCGGCTCGTTGACAAGGCGGCTCTTCTCGGCGCTCCGGTCATGAGGCATGACGTAACGTCGGGCGTAAGAGGACGAAAACACGGAATAGGATATCAGAGCGTCCTTCCCCGGCTTGCCGAGGGATGCGGCAGGATCACCGAATACGCGGCCTCCGTCGGTCTCCGTACAATGACTGAAAACCACGGATTTTATTCGCAGGACGCCGATCGGGTCGCTTCTCTCATCGACGCCGTGGATCACGACAATTTCGGAGTTCTGCTCGATCTCGGTAATTTTATGTGCGCCGACGAACGTCCCGAGATCTCATCGTCAAAGCTCGCGCCCTACGCCTTCCACGTCCACGCGAAAGACTTCCTGTTCAAGCCGGGTACAGAGCCATCGCCCGGGGACGGATGGTTCCGCACGCGCGGCGGGAACTGGCTGCGCGGCACGGTGATAGGACACGGCGCCGCCTCGATCTTCCAGAGCGTAGGAATGCTGAAGCGGTCGGGATACGACGGCTGGCTTTCCGTGGAGTTTGAAGGAATGGAAGATAATCTCGACGGGATACGGCTCGGCCTTGATAATCTCAGGCGCTTCTGGAGTCTCGCGTGATCCCGTGGCTCAGGGCCCTGTGCCTTATAACGGCGTTTTCTCTGCTGCTCGTTTTTTCCTCGTGCGCATCATCGTCTGACGGCGCGGACACGGATCTCCCTTCTTCCGCGGAGCGTGACGCGCGCGGCTCAGCCGACAATCCGTCGATTTCCTCAGACGAAACGGGCCCGGCGACGGAAATTACCGAAACCGCAACGGATGTCTCCTTTTCATCCGAGGCGCAAACCGACGTGATACATAATGAAACGTCGCCTCTTGTGACCGAAACCGACCTTACGGAGACGCCCGTCCCGGAAACGACGCCCGAAATTACCGAAACGGATCCGCCCGTGACCACAAAGGAAAAAAAGCCGGATAAAACGACTGCTCCGGAAACGTCCGCCGACCCCGTCGTCACGACGTCTGATCCCGTGACGGAAGAGACGTCTTCCCTTCCCGAACCCGAACCTGTCTTTATGCCGGTAGTGAGCGAGCTTCCGGAAAACAGCTCCGAAATGTCAAAGGATCTCGCGCTGCGGCTCATAGGGCTCTGCTCCGACGGGAGCAAAAGCGGAACGGCGGCAAAACTCAGAGAAATATCTTTTGACGTCATTATGACGGGAAATTACGATAAATCCGACGGCGACAGATCGCACACGAGCGCTTATACCTTCGCAAAACATGGAGAGGATGACGGAAACTGTTACCTGATAGTAATTCGAGGCACAAACGCCGGGGAATGGTATTCCAACTTTGATTTCGCGCCTTCTCACGGCAACGGGGCGAAATACGCCGAAAACTTTTATCTCGCGGCGTCGGATATATTCCGCGCGATAGTTCCGACGCTCGACTCAGACCCGGGATGCAGGATAGTAGTCTGCGGACACAGCAGGGGCGCGTCGACCGCAAATCTGCTCGGAGTCATGCTCGACGACCGGTTCGGTGAGGAAAACGTTTACGTCTATACGTACGCAACGCCGGACACGGTACGTGAGCTTCCCGACGGAAAAGAATACCGGAACATATTCAATTTTATAAACGAAAACGACGTTGTCACGCACCTTCCGCCTGTCGAATACGGCTTTTCAAGGGCAGGAACTGACGTGATCCTGTCGGGAGTGACGTCGGAAAAGCAGGTCATTTCCTTCTTTTCGTCGCTCTGCAATTATGCGCCGGACATCGACTCATATTATAACGTGAAATATTCTCTGCAAGACTCCGGATTTGATGAAAACGGAATGTCGATGTACGACGTGATGTGCGTTTTCGCGGGATTCCTCGCAGGCGGAGAACTTGACGTTCCGACGGACGGTTTTTCCTGGGAAATGCTCCGCAGTGACCTGCTGCCCGTTTTTCTTAAAATGACCGCCGCCTTCTCGTCGGCCGGCACCGATATCGTCACGGAACATGAGGTTTCAAGGTACGCCGAACTGATAAATAAACTGCCGTAGCCTTTTATATTATTGAGAAAATCAAAAGCACCCCTCGGGGTGCTTTTAATTATATCCTGCGCGGTGAAACAAAAAGCCGGAGCGGCTGATGCCCCGGCCTGATGACTGTTCAGGTTATTCCGTTGATTATATTAACTATCTCGTTTACGTCTTCAATGCTCGCGTGTCCTTCGGAGTTGTTCGTACTCCTTGACATATCGGCAGACAGGCGCTGAACGACCGTAAGCTGACCGTCGTAATAGCTTCCTCCGTGGACCACCATCTGGAAAACCGCGTTGGCATCGGCTATATTGACCACGCCGTCGCCGTTCACGTCTCCGTTGTATTCAATCTCAGAAGCAGCGATTCCCGTGGCGGTGCCGATCCGGGCAACCCCCGCCTCTGTCAGGTCGTTTCCGCTGAACATTATTACTTCTGAGTTCTGAACGGTAACGCTTATCGGTATAAGCGTGTAAAACACTCCGGTATCGTTCGTATCAATCAGATAATCTTTATCTTCAGTATAATACATCGGCTCCCCGTTGAACGTATATACCTCTCCGTCCGCCAGACCGGTTGCGTCGATTCGGAGCATTTTGTAGCCTGTCCCGGCATACTTTGATTCTTCAAGCAAATACGTCATGCCGGTATCGGGCTCCGACGGTTCGGCTTGAGTGGCTGTGATGGAGAGTTCCTCAATTCGCAAATATGTTTCTGTCTTATATCCTCTGTTCAGCAATAGTATCACGTAAATATCCCGGCTGTTTAATGACAAAACAGCGTTTGTCAGATCAATTGTTTCGGGATAATTAAGATGTGTTTCCGATTGAGACTCTGAAGAAGTCAGCAGGCGCTCATACGGTAATGCGGTAAAATCAAATGCTCCGTTTCCGTCATGAGAAAAATCATCAGTAACCCAAATTCCTATCTGATAGAAATATTTATTTGTCGTCTGAATCATCTGTAAAAAATACTTTACGGACAGAAGCAGAGAACTGACTGTATATCCTTCATCTGCACTGATTTTGTAGCAAACATAAGGATTGACTATAGTATCGGATTCTGCCTGGGCACCGTAAATGATCCCATCCGAAGAATAGGTTCTGTCGGGATTCAGATCGTAAGCTGCCGTAGCCACTTTTGAAGCAGGCACCAGAACCCCTTTATCATCGTGATCAATAATCGCAACTTTGTGCACGTAATACGCACCAATGTCTTTTGCATTGACTGATGCAGTCGCACTCAGGTTTCTTATCGCGGGGTTGATGCTCAAAGTTGCAGCGCCGCCGGATATTGGAAGAAAAGTTAAGACCGATATAATCATCGATACAGTCACTAAGATTGAAATAACTCTGGTTTTTTTCTTCATAATTCAATCCCTCTTTTTTACCGACAGTATTTCCCGTCTTCAGAAGCCATTAAGGCTTCTGAAGACGGGATTCCATTCAGGATGCTATATCCCAGTCAAACGGCAGATAGCCATTGGATGAAGGTTGAAGTAAAGCTCTTCCTAATCTTGTTCTATCCAAGATATTGAAATTGCCATTTCCATCCATATCAGACATAAATATCATTGAATCATCAAATTCCAAATAGGATGGATTTGTTTCCAACAACAATCCGCGGCTGAGAAAAGTTCTGTCCAAGACATTTAATAATCCATCTCCGTTCACGTCGCCCTTGACAGCGACTATGATTTCAATATCAGAATCGAAATCATATCCGAGTTCAGACAGATCATAGGCGTAGGTGTTTTCCTCGCCATTGACCGCGGTGCAGTGGAGTCTGATGTAGTTGCCTTCGGAATCCTTCACTGCAACCACGCAAGCCTTGCCGTACGTCACGGTGAACTGTCCTTCGAGCGTATCGGTGATGGTGACTATCTGCTCTTTGTCCTCCGGTCTGAATCCGTTGACTACTCCCATTATCGTGAAGTTCGGATAATCGAGCTTGACGAACGGGATTTCTTCATATACAGGATCAGGAGAATAAGATCTTCCGTCAAGCTCTACCTCCGCCGTCCATTTCACAAGACCGGGATTATTTTCCGTCGCTGCGATAAACATATTTCTGCCAGGGTTATTATCCGTCAGGATAACCTTATCTTGGCAAGTCCCGCACGTGAATGTAGCCGTGGCGCTGCTGTGATCCGCCGCCCAGGTCCATACCACGTTGTAGTGGTGGCCTTCTGCCGCGATAACCCAGCTGTTTTCTGCAATTTCGTTCTCGCCGTTTGAGTCGGAGAAGAACTTATGGCAGGTCTCACAGCTCCAGTAGGCGCTGTTGCCGTCCTCAGTGCAGGTCGCCTCGACCGCTTCGTGAGCGGCAAGAGCATGACACTTCGCCGGGATGACCCAGCTGTTTTCTGCAATTTCATTCTCACCATCTTCGTCGGAGAAGAACTTATGGCAGGTCTCACAGCTCCAGTATGCGCTGACGCCGTTTTTGGTGCAGGTCGCCCCGATCGCTTCGTGAGCGGTCATATTGTGACCTAGCGCGTCGGTATAGCTGTCAACGTAGGAATCATCGCACCTCGAGCAGGTATGCGTTGTGTATCCGTGCTCAGTACAGGTCGGGACCGTCACGACTGCATTGTAATCGTGTCCGAGCGCCGCCTTAAAGTCAGTTCCGTAATAGTCGCCGCATACGGAGCAGGTATGAGCGGTGTAACCGATCTGAGTGCAGGTCGGATCAATCACGCTGACAACGTAACTGTGACCGGAAGCCGCGATGGTTTCGGTCTCTGTTTCACCGCATTCGGAGCAGACGCGTGTCTTTTCTCCTGCCTCGGTACACGTCGGTTCTTTCGTGACGCTCCAATCGCCGAAGCTGTGTCCCTTCGCCGGGATGATCCAACTGTCCTCGGCAATTTCGTTCTTACCGTTTGCATCGCCGAAGAACTTCCCGCAGACGCTGCAGCTCCAGTAGGCGCTGTTTCCGGCTTCGGTGCACGTCGCCTCGATCGCTTCGTGAGCGGTCAGCGTATGACCCTTCGCCGGGATGACCCAGCTGTTTTCGGCAATTTCGTTCTCGCCGTTTTCATCGGAGAAGAACTTATGGCAGGCGTCGCAGCTCCAGTAGGCCCTGTTTCCGGCTTCGGTGCAGGTCGCGTCGACCGCCGCATATGCGGTCAGCGTGTGCGTCTCTATCCCGTAGAGACCGTTTACGGCCTCGGTAACGGGATGATATCCGTCCGCACAGAGGTCAGCAGGAATAACTGCGCTGAATCCGCCGCCGCTGACAAAACCGTCGGCCGGTTCGGCTTCTCCGTAAGCGTAGCTTCCTATCGGCTGAGCGTTTTCACTGATGAACGTTCCGCCCGTTATGCTTGTTTCGGGAGCGCCGCCCGGATAGCCGCAGGTGTCGATCACTATCGCGTCGCCCGTAGCGATTGCTCCGTTGCCGTTATATGTATAGTCGGCAGACGCGCCGTTTCCGGTCAGCTTTCCGCCCGAGATATTGAGCGTCCCGGATTTCTGGTAAACCGCCGTAGCGCCCGTTATCACGCCGCCGCTGATATTTACCGTGCCCTCGTTCGGGTGATAAATCGCGGGAGCGTTTGCCGAGCTTACCGTGCCGCCGGTAACGTTGACGGTATATCCGCCCTTGCCGGCAGCCCCGTTGCCGGCTATGGCAAAGCTGTTTTCAGCTGTAAGCGTACCGGAAGTGTTGACCGTCGCCGGTCCGAAGACCGCGATCGGGGAAACGCCGCCCAGTCCGTTGAGCGTTGCCGTTTCTGTGATCGTCAGTTCACCCGAATTGACCGTGAACAGCTGAGAGTTGTTGCCCTTTGCATTGATCGTGCCGTTCGTAACCATCAGTTTTCCGCCGTTCAGCGTGAAATACGCGCCGTTCATGGTAAGCGTGCTTCCGCCGAGATCGAGCGTGAAGTCCTGATCATCGGCAAGCGTGAAGCGGTTGAGCACTCCGGAAAGCGTCTGATTTCCGCCGAGCCACTCGAGCGTCTTTCCGCTCGTGCCCTTTAGAGCGGTTATCGCCGCGGATAGCGACTTATAATACTCTCCGTCAATCTTTGCAACAGCGGCTGTCCAGGATGCTACAAGTTCGGTGTCCTCCTCGATCGGAGTCGAGAAGTTGAACTTCGTTCCGTTTCTGTTCCACTGTTTGAAGAAGAATCCCTCCTTGACGGGGTTTTCGGGAGCGGCCGCCGTTTCTCCGTGATTCACGGTCTGAGGATCCGCAAGAGGTGCTCCGTTTTCGTCAACGAAGGTCACGGTGTAACTGAGCGCCGCTTCCTTCGTATCGGTATAGGTATTTCCGTTAAACGTAACAGTCGCCGTGTATGTTTTAATCCCTGCGGCCGTCGTTTCGGTGATCTCAGCCTCTGCCTGCTCGGTGTGAGATCCGTCTCTTTCGCAGGTGAAGACCGCCGACGCAGAAGTGCCGTTCCAGGTCCATACCGGCTCGCCCCATACGTGGCCGAGCGCCGCGATCTCAACGTAAGTCGTGTAATCGCACCTCGAACACGTGTCGTAAGCTTCCCAGCCGATCTCGGTACAGGTCGCCGCTTTAGCGTCGTGATGGACAAGATCATGTCCGAGCGCCGCGATCTCAACAGTCTCGCGGCTCAGCTCAGCGTGGCATACGGAGCAGTATACGACTGATTCATAGCTGCCCTTTTCGGTACAAGTCGCTTCAACGCGATTTTCCTGAACCGCCGCCGAGTGAACGTGCGGCAGTTTGTCGATATCCTCGGTCTTTTTGTCGGTAAGAGTCTTACCGTCATACTGCGCAGTTGCGGTGTAAGTTCTTTCGCCCTTTTCGGTGCAGGTGGGCTCCTTCGTTACGCTGTCGGTCACGTCGGCGCTGACCGTATCGAGAAGCTCTCCGCATTCGGTGCAGCGGATCTCGACAAGGACAGTTTCGTTGTCAAGCCATACGAAGGTGGGCTCGCCCGAATGAGTTTTGGGCGTCGCTGCCTTCTTTGTCTGAGTTTCGAAGAAGTCCTTCGTGAAGACCGCGGTATAGGTGATCTCGCCCTCCTGATAGCAGCTGGCATCCTTTGTGATCTCCGAGGTGGTGCTCACCGCCTCATAGTCGGTATGAGCGCCGTCATGACGGCAGACGCGGCGCGCCGTGACCTTGGAATTTGCCGAGTTCCATGCGTAGGTATACACGTAATCGTGTCCGAGCGCCGGGCGGACCTCGGTCGTCTGATCGGAATAATCATTTCCGCGGAAGGTGACCGACGCGGTGTAGGTCTCGGTGCCGGTCTCCTCACATTTCTCTTCCAGTGTGGTTTCGTGAGTGATTACCGCATCCACGGTAAGAGTGAACTCATCGAACCCGTCGTTTGTCGTGAAGCGAGCGGTTGCCGAATCGTGACCGTTCCACGTCCAGACGGGGTCGCCGTAGGTGCGCGCAACATACTGGTAAGTCGCCGTATACGTCGCCTCGCCTGTGACTGTGCTTATCGCAGGAGTCCATCCGGTGAATATGTAGTGATAATTTTCGTCATCCGCGCGGAACGCGTCTGCGTGAGCAGGCGTATCGTCGTAGTTGACGTCCGTCGTATCGATAACGGTTCCGTCGTCGTCAAGCCAGGTGATGGTATACGGGATGGGCGTCCATTTGGCCTTGAGTTCGATATCCTCGCTTACAGCTGCGGTGAAATCATAGCTTTCGCCGTTCAGCTGCCATACATCAAAGGTATAACCCGTGCGAGCAGTTGCGGGTTCTTTGACTTTTTCGCCCTTCGGAAGCTTGACGGTCTCAACCGCGCTGCCGCCGTTTGCGTCGAAGGATACCGTGATCTCTTCAACTATATAGTATAGCCCGTTTTCGTTCTTCTGGGTCGTCGTGCACTGGCTGTCTTTCTTCACTACGTCCGTATTTAGAACGGTGTTGAACTCGCCGCCCTCGACGAAGCCCTTGACAGTCTCGTTATTTTCAGCCGCGTAGCTTGCTATCGCCTTGCCGTTTGCGCTGACAAACGTTCCGCCGGTCACGCTGACGCTCGGAGTTCCGTTCGGATATCCGCAGCTCTCGATGACGAGCGCGTCGCCCGTTGAGTTGCCGCCGTTGCCGTTGAAGCTGTATTCCGCCGCAGCGCCGCTGCCGGTGATTTTTCCGCCGCTTATCGTGACCGAACCGGACTTCGCGTAGATCGCCGTTGTACCGGTGATGGTTCCGCCGCTCACGTTAAGGTTGCCCGAAGGCAGGTAGACGGCGATATCGTCGGTCGAGGTGATCGACGCCCCGTCATATACGTTGATTATCGCGCCGGACATATCCGTGCCGTTTGTGGAAATCGCGGAGTTGCCGGTGTTTGTTATTGTGCCGTGGACGTTCAGCGTCGGGGTCTTGCATCCCGCCTGTCCGAACGTTCCGTCGCCCCAGACTATGACCTGACCGTTTACCGTCGCGTCCTCAGCGAGGTTGACGATCGCGTCGTCGTACGCGTCGAGACGGCCGGTTATGGTCCCGTTTTCGACGGTTACCTCGCCGTTATCGACGGTCACGCGGCCGGTGAAGGTATGACCGCCGAGGTCAAGGGTAAGGCTCTTGCTTATCATCACGCGGGTCTCGGCGGCGTCCTTTATAAGGATGACCGCGTCGCCTGTCTGCGCCGCTTCTATCGCGGCGCTCAGGGTCTCGTATCCCGTCGTCACGCCGTCGTGCGTTACGGTAGCGACGGCGTCGACAAGCACGTACCAGCCGTCTCTCAGGACAAGCGCCTGATCGGACGGAACACCGTCCACCTTAGCGTCGGAGAAGTATCCGCCGCTTACAAAGTCGCCGGTGCGCGTTTCGTTATCGCTTACGCTGACGGTCGGGGAACCGGTGAAATATCCTCCGCTCACGCTCACGTCTATCTCTCCGGCGGTATTGCCCTCAGGATTGGCTATATTGAGCGCTACGGGACCGATGATTTCGCCGCCCTCGATGTTTACGCCGATGTCAAGCGCCGTGGTGTGCTGCGCTATAGCGATACCGGCTCCGGTCGTCGTCGTGCCGCTGCCGTTTGCATTGACCGCGACTTCGCCGTGGCCGATTATCGTGCCGCCGGTAACGTTCAGGTTGCCGGCGCGGACCTCGATGCCCGTTCCGTTTCCGTTTGCGTCCTTTGCCTCGATGTGAGCGCCTTCAAGGACGTTTACGGCAGCGTATCCGTTGAGGGCAATCGCGACGTCGTCGGAGCTGTTTATCGTGCCGCTGACGTTGATCACGCTGTTGCCTTCTCTGATGTTTCCGAGCACGAAGATCAGGCCGTTCAGCGTGCCGTTTACGTTGACCTTGGAACCGTAGCCCTTGGGAGTACTGTTCTGATAAACGTAGATGTTGTTGTTCATAACGGCGCCGGCCGACAGCGTGAAGCTGTTGTATCCGCCCGCCGGCTTGCTTTCGTCAGAGCCGACGTTCACGTAAACAAGGTTGCCGAAGTTGCCCTTGGTCTCGCCGCTGTCGGTTACGGTCAGGAAGCCGTTGTAAAGGTCGATATACGCTCCGCTCGTCTTATGACCGTTGAGGTCGACGGTGATTACGTATCCGCTGTCGGTCACAAACGCGCTGCTGAGAGTCGCGTCTCTGAGCAGAACGACGGTGTCGCCGTTTACGGCCGCGGCGAGCGCTTCGTCAAGCGTCTCGAAGTAAACGTTTCCGATTTTGGCCGTTGCTGACTCGATGATAAACGTTGCGGGAACGTAGGTTACGTTATAGTTACCCTGAACATCGTCGCCCGCGGGAGTGATCGCGTAAGAACCGACGTTCTCGCCTGCCTCACGGCTCAGCGTGTAACTGATTACGCTTTCCGCGTCGCCGTTCCTGAGACCAGTGACCGTCGCGGTGAGAGCAGGATCGGAGTTGCCCCATATCTTGCTGCCGTTGACTGCTGTTACGGTTGCCGCAGCTCTTGTTATTTCGAGTGTTCCGGTCAAGTAAACGACATTATAGTTGCCCTGGACTGCTTCGCCCGCGGGAGTGATCGTATAAGTACCGACGTTTTCGCCCTCAGCTCTTACAAGCGAGTAGCTAAGCGTATCTTTGCCGACGAGGCCTTCGATCGTCGCGGTGAGCGCCGGGTCGGAATCGCCGTAAGTCTTGCTCTTATTGTCGGCGGTGACGGTCACGGCCTTTTTATTGATCGTGAAGACGCCCGTCTCGACGCTTACCGTGTAGTTCGGATTCTCGCCGAGCGTTACGGTGATCGCGTATTCGCCGACGTTCTCGCCCGCCTCACGGCTGAGCGTGTAGTCGAGCGTGTCGGAACCGACAGTACCTTCGACCGTAGCGGTGAGTGTCGGGTCGGAATCGCCGTAGATCTTGCTCTTAGCGTCGGCGGTGACGGTCGCAGTCTTCTTATTGATCGTGAACGTGCCGTTCGTAGCGGTCACTTCGTAGTTCGGATTTTCTCCGAGCGTTACGGTGATCG
>JAFTDQ010000124.1 GCA_017454075.1 Clostridia bacterium | reverse complement strand
TCGGTGCGCGGCCTTTACGGCGCGGGCCAGTTCAACGGCACCTCGGGTTACGAGGAAGCGGCGGCGCAGGGACTTCTCGCCGGTATCAACGCGTCTCTGTCCGTGAGAGGCGGAGAACAGATAGTTCTTCCCCGCTCTTCGTCGTATATCGGCACGATGATCGACGATATCGTGACGAAGGGCATAACCGAGCCTTACCGCATCATGACGAGCCGGAGCGAGTTCCGCCTCCTTCTGAGGCAGGACAACGCCCGCGACAGACTCCTTGAGTTCGGCCGCCGCGGCGGTCTGATCGGCGACGAACGGTATGAGAGAACGCTCGCCGACCGGGAAAAGATCGCAGGAGAGCGGGAAAGACTCCGCCACGTGAACTTCGGTCCCGGCGCGGTCAATCCGTTCCTCGAGGGGCTCGGGTCGACTCCCGTGTCGTCGGGTGTCAACGCCGAGGAACTCATAAAGAGGCCGGACGTCACGTTCGAGGACGTCGCGTCGCTCGACCCCGAAAGCGGAAAACTCCCGCGTGAGATGCGCGACCGCATCGAGACGGAGATCAAATACGAGGGATACATAAAAAGGCAGACCGACGAGGCGAACCGTCAGCGCAAGGCGGAGAATATGAAGCTGCCGGGCGGCGTCGACTATCTTTCCATAAGAGGGCTCAGGATCGAAGCGGCGCAGAATCTGAACAAGGTCCGCCCTGCGACGGTCGGTCAGGCGTCGCGGATATCGGGGGTCAACCCCGCCGATATCTCCGTTCTCATGATCTGGCTTTCGTCTCTGAAAAACGGAGGGCAGAACGATGAGGATTGAGACGGCTGTCAGCCGAGAAGAATTCGCGGCGTCGTATCTTTCCGCCGTCGGAAAGTCGGACGCCGCAAAGGGCGACGGACGGCTGACCCGTCCCGAATTTCTTGAAACGGTTTACGGTATTTACGAAAAACTCATCGAGGGATCCGAAAAGGCGAATCTTACCGCGATACTCGACCCGCGCGGCGTCGCGGAACGCCATATCCTCGATTCCCTTATACCGTATCTCTTCCTTGAAAAGAGGGGAGCGATAAAAGACGGCGCCCGGATAGCCGACGTCGGCTGCGGAGCGGGTTTCCCGACTCTGCCTATCGCCGCGTTCGCGGCGTCGTGCGGGGTCGCCCTGTCGATCACTGCGATCGACTCGACGGCAAAGAAGATCAGGTTTCTCACGGAGACTGCGGGGTCGCTCGGGATCTCCGGGATCGACGCCGTCGCGGGCCGCGCGGAGGAGCTTGCTCGTCCGGGAGGCGGTTTCCGTGAAAAGTACGGTCTCACCGTCGCGCGCGCCGTCGCGCCTCTCCCGGTCGTTCTTGAACTGACGGCTCCGTTCGTTAAGACGGGCGGGTACGTTACGGCGTACAAGGGGCGCGAGGACGAAGAAGAGAGCGCCGCGTCGATTGCCGGAAAACTCGGTCTTACGGGGCCGGAAAAGATCGCTTATACTCTCCCGTCGGGAGACGCGCGGACGTTTTTCATCTACGAAAAAGCCGCGCCGACCCCGGCTCATTATCCGAGACCGTACGCTAAGATCGTTTCAAACATGTGGAGACAGTCACGTTGATCACTCGAGGCGGGGTTGAGTGTACGGTGTAGATGATGGAAGGAGCTTGAATGATAAACAGTATAATTGCGTTAATTCCTTCAAAGAGATTAAAAGAATATTTGCTAGATCACCCGATCCAACTGTCCGTTTTACAACAGGCGACGATCATTTCGGAATATGCTGCGAAAAGACATAAGATAAAACTGTTGAAGCAACTTGCAGAAATTGCCGATACTGATTCCGAAAAAACGCTTTTGAACACTGCAATAGCGGAAATCAAAAAAACGGGATATACGGGAGAAGAATCTAACAGAATATATGCTTCATTGTTTCCTCATGAGGGATTTCCTCTTTACCCTTTCCTTGAGGTTTGTAATCTCCCTGTTTTGTTTCATCAGGGCGACCTGATTGGATTTAGAAAACATCATTACTATGTAGCGGGATGTCCCGTGATAACGGGGAACTGTGATTTTACTGATGAATGCTATTATTGCTACGATTTGTCTGTAAAAATCGAGTCCAAAGAAGATTTGTTTGCTGCTCATGAGCATATCCACGTTTGTGAAGCGGGTTATATTTCAATTGAAGAATTAAATGAAAAAGAGAATAATGGATTGCAGTGCCTCCGAAAACTGTTGGCGGACACATAATAATTCCCTACAGGAATAACAGTATGAATATCTTTGTTCAACGGCATATTCCTGACGTCGAGGGTCGTGGCAACAGCGTAGATAACGGCATTTTTATTCACGCCATTGTTCCTAGGCAAGTAGAGTTCAAATATATTCTGACTTCGCGGAACAGGCGATTATTCAATTCCGGAGGGAACACACATGACAAAGAAATTCTTATCTCTGCTCACGGCGGTGGTTTTTATGCTGTCGGCGGCGCCCTCCGTCCTCGGCGACGGCGCCCCGGCGTCCTTTACCGACGTCGACCCCGACGCTTGGTACGCGGAATACGTCGAGGCGGTTTGTGAACGCGGGATAATGACGGGAAAAGGCGGCGGGATATTCGATCCCGAAGGAAACGTGACCCGCGCCGAATTCGTGACCGTTCTGAAGCGGCTGTCCGGCGACGGCGACGCTGCCGGGACGGCGTCTTTTTCCGACGTCGCC
>JAFTDQ010000123.1 GCA_017454075.1 Clostridia bacterium | reverse complement strand
TCCGTAAATCTCGGCTTCTGAACGAAACCGCCTACGCCGGGGCCGCCGTTATCGTCTTTCCCGGTGAGTACCGGTATACGCTCGCCTTCGGCCGGCTGAAGCGTATCGGGCGCGACTGCCGAAGACGCCTTCGGAGCGTAGATTGCAACGTTGTAAACGTCAACACTCTTTATTGTACTGTCGTCAAAATCGGTTGCGGTCAGAATATAGAAAGTGTGTTCTCCGGCAGTCAAGGAGGCATCTATGACGGCATATAGTCTGCTGTCGTCGTCACCGTAAAACGCGTCGGGAACGATTCCCTGAATCTGGGTGCTCGCGTCTGAAGGATCACAGTCCATTCCGATGTTGAACGCGCGCGGGACTCCTGTCTTTGCGCGAAGCTTGACGGCTACCGTGTATATTCCGGCCTCGGGCGCCGTGAACGTGTACCAAACATAGGAGTCTTTTTTGAGGCAGTACTCGCCGGTTCCAAAGTTAAGAACATTGTCTCCCGCATGACCGGTAGACCCGGCGTCGGAAACAACGTCTATTATCGCGTCACCGTAATCGGATGCGTCAAAATCAGCATCAGCAATATAATTACCGACTTCATTGAAGTCAAGAGGTTCAGCGGCGGAAGGCGCCTCGCAGGCTACGAAGTATCCGCACCAATGCTGAATGTTTTCAAAGGCCGGATCAGGATCGTATGCGAAGAAGTATTTAGCTTCGATCGCTTCATCAAATACAAATCTTACGCCGACGCTTGAACCGTTGCTCGAACCAAGCTCTTGTAAATCTATTACGTATTCGTTTCCCTCCTGATGATAAATGAAGGGCGTGTACAAATACATCGTGAACGCCGTGGTCTTCGTCCATGTGACCGCGTCGCTTGAATAGTAGATCTCGTAATCGGCAAGGTCGGCCGCGTCGCCGAGGCTCATAAGACCCCATGCAAGCTCAACGGCTTTCACTCCTTCGGGATAATAAACGCGCGGGAAATAATAGTTCCACTGAGCGCTTCCGTTGTCCTGATTGGTCCACTGACCCTCGCTGTACTTGTCATCCGTCCAGCTCGCGTACCACCCGTCGTGTCCGGTCACTACGGAGTACGTTCCGTCGCCGTTATCCGTAAATCTCGGCTTCTGAACGAAACCGCCTACGCCGGGGCCGCCGTTATCGTCTTTCCCGGTGAGTACCGGTATACGCTCGCCTTCGGCCGGCTGAAGCGTGGCGGGCCCTGCCGCCGCGTTCAGAGGCATGACAAACATTCCGAGAACGATCGCGAACGCAATGACGCCAGAAAGCAGTCTGTTTGTTTTTTTCATGATTTTCTCCTTTTGGATTTATTATTTTCGGGCAAGGCCCGAATGATACAAACATTATCCGGGGGGCGGAGAAACGTTTCTGCCGAACGAGGAGCGCCGGAAAACCGGCTGTCCCCCGCCGATCTTTTTGTCTTAAACGGTCGGACGTTCTTTTCTTGCGGAAACGTTATGACGATTTCCGCTGCTCTTTCCCTTGTGAGGATATTGTAGCAGAAATATTAACAAGTGAAAATAGGTAATTCGGACCTCTTTTCGGGGAAAAATGTCCAGTTTGTTTTCTTTTTTTGAACCAACAGCTCACAGAACGCCATTATGGCTTTACTTAGTTTGACAAGCATGTCCGGATAGTGTATAATTTATCCGTCCGGAGGAATAATTCGATGCTTGAGCACAACATTCTGATCGAAAACGTATATTTCCGCCTCTTCGATAACGTCGCACGTCTCGACGTTTCGTCAAACGACGTTCATCTCGTGGAGGGCAAAAACATCAACACCCTTAGGGTTTTGCACACTCACCCGTTTTATGAGCTTTTCGCGTGCGACGGAAAGAAATTCGTTATTTTGTTCGAAGGATCTGAGCAAGCGCTCGAACCGGGAGATATTCTGATAATCCCCCCGGGATGCCGTCACGTTATGCTTTCCGACGAAAACCGCCGTTCCTGGCCTGCTATTCACTTTCTGTTTGAAAAAAGGTCCTGCGGAGAACAGAATCTCTTTGAAGATCTCCTGTCGTTTCTGGATTCGAAAGAACCGGTAATATCCGAAAGCAGGATGAACGAAGCCGCGGTCCTTACCGAACTTATGAAGAGCGTGCCCGACGGAGAAATGAAATACCTCGCCGCCACGCTCGCCGATATTCTTATAAGACTGACGCGTTTCCCCCACAGAAGGATCGAGCTTCCGCTGCCGGAAGGCAAAAGGTCCGAATCCGAAAAAAAAGTCGATATCATGATCAACAAACAGATAGAGGATCTCATCGCGTCACGGTATATGACCGACATCACTGCCGCTCAGGCTTCGGAGATCCTTCATCTGTCGGTAAGACAGCTCGACCGGATCATGCTGAAAAACTATAACATGTCGTTTCACAGAACAGTCACCCTGAGAAGGCTCACGGTCGCGGCGGAGCTTTTCAAAACCACAAAACAGTCGATCGAGCGCATTTCGTCCGACGTCGGTTTTGAATCCCGCGCCGGGTTCACAAAGGCTTTTCAGCGTCAGTTCGGTATGACTCCGATGAAATACAGGAAGGCGTACTGCTCGACCGGGAGTAAAATGAAACAGTAAATAATACGGCGCGCCCCGCATAAGCGGAGCGCGCCTTTATTTATGCGCTTTCAAGAAGATCGAAAACCTGATTTTTCAAATTGTTCAGGAGTTCGGTGCTCCCGTCCTCGTATCTGACGTACTGATTTATATCGGTCGTCAGCTGCTCAACGTATTCAAGGACTTTTTCCCTGCCGAGTTTTCGCTCCGCCGTCTTAAAGAGCTGGAAGTCCTCGATCCCGTCCCGCATCGCCTCAAATCCGAGCGTCGTGACCGGCTTCTTCGTCACGGGATGCCAGTAGATCAGGACTCCGGCGTCGGTCGGCATGGCGTCGCTCTTCGGGAATTTGAAATCAGTTTCCATATAATCGTCCGCCCACACGTCATAGCAGCAGTTCCAGTGGGTAATGCTCCAGTAAAGGAAGCCGTCCACGTCCTGCTGATACTGCTGCCAGAACATCAGGCGCTTCGTCGTCCCCGGAATCACCGGCATGAAATCGACCACCCTGTTGCCATCCGGATTCGGAACTCCGCAGGTATACCAGAAAAGGGTGTCTCCGCGTTCATGCTTGAGTTTAAGAAGCGAATCCTTCAGTTCTCCCTTAAAAACGTTTATTACGGGACAGTACGCCGTTGTGTAATCGGACATGCGCTCAACGACGTTCCTGCCGTCAAGCGTAAGATTGATACCGAAAGCGTCAAGGAATTTCGCCGACGGGAAATACCGTTTTACCCACGCGGCGTTGTTAATAATAACCTGAAACTGCTCTTCAACGTGCGGCTCGTCGAAACCGGCGAAATACAGTTTGTTCTCCCAGCCGTTTTCGACGGCCGTCTGATACTCCTTTGCGAGCATCGTCGCATACGCGCTGTCGGAAATACTTGCGACGTCGTCTCCGGTTTTTACGTACGGCCTTCTGAGGTTGGCGCCGGTGAATCTCGGATTGTTGAGATAATCCTTTACCATATCGAAATCCTCGTTGAGGAGATCGTCAGGAAAGGGCAGATACGTGGCGCACAATCTGTTTTCAAAAAGGAACCGGGCGTATTCGAGCGTAAGCTCCGGATTGGCAAATCCCAGTCCGTGCTGAGTACCCATGGCGGGCGCGCTTTCGGGACCGGCCGGAGTATACGGGTCCCCGTCCTCTTTGTCATACCCCAGCCCCACCATTGTCAGGCATTCGGTTTTATCGTCATAGAATATGTCGCGCACTCTCAGCGATACGTCTCCCGAGAGGAGCTCATCACCGTTTTTGCTTACCGAGAGCTTCCCTGTGTACGTGCCCGGGACCGTGTCCGCGTCGGTTCTGTAACTTATATAGAGCGTCCTGCATGTGTCAGCGGCTACGTCAAAGCTTCCTCCCTGGTATTCGTCATCCATCGGAAGCATGAACACGGGGTACCAGGTGAATATTTCGCTTATACCGTCCGCTTTGTCAACCCACAGATACCGGACGACGTTTACGGTGCCGTCAATGACGTGCCCCTGCCCGTCGGAAAGCGGCGTAACGTCGCAGCGCAGACCGTCGACGTCAGCGTCGGAGGTCAGGAGATACTGAAATCCCTCGATCTCGTTTTTAGCCATCTGGAATTCGATCGACTCCCTGTTTCCCGGGGTAAATGTATCGCGCTTGTAAAGCGCGGAACCGTAGTCAAACCATCCGGTCACCTTAGCCGGAGTCCCGTCCGTCGCCGTCGTCACCGCCTCGGGCGCCGACGTCGCTTCCGTTGACGTGCCGTCGACGTCCGACGGCCCGCCGCCGTGCGAGCACGCCGTCGACAGCGCCGCGGTAAGTATAAAAATCAGAATTACCGAAACAACAATTATTTTTTTCATATCTTTTTTCATATCCTGTATGGCCGTCGTTCCGTCGGCACGCCTATTAATACCGTCTCCGCCGCCCCGAAACGGGAGGCAGCGGAGATCTTTTTCATTCCGGGATCATTTCAGCTCGTCGTGGCGCACTCTCGCGATGACTCCTTCGAGTATCACTTCGTAGCCGACAAGGAAATAGTCTCCGCCGTCGAATACGGCGGGATACTGCACTCCGACGCGCGGATCGAGCATCTTCTGTCTTATAAACGTTTTGCCGTCATCCTCGCTTATGTCGAGTATGAAGGGATCGCGGTCGTCGCCGCCGGTGTAAGACGAATTTTCCACGCGAGTAAGGTAATGAGGAATCGGATTGAGGACGGCGACTGTGTATTTGCCGGTGCGGAGCATCACCATCGGCGAACACGGCGAAGTAAAATGTTTGTTCGGCACGGCGGGCGACCAGGTCAGCCCGTCGTCGTCGGAATACGTTTCGTACTGGACTCCGAGATCCGTCCGGCAGAACACGCGTATCCTTCCCGTCTCCGTCTGATAAGGGAACGGCTCCTGAAGGCCCGTCGCGGTTATTTCTTCGGGGAGACCGTAAACGCGCTGCGGAGCTTCGTGCCATGTTTCTCCGTCGTCGTCCGAATAGAAGAAAGCTATTATTCCGTAAATGCTGAGCCCGTAATAGCACGACGGGTCAAATCTGTGATTGGCTACGGGGATCAGTATACGTCCGCTCTTCAGTCTCGTGCCGTGCCCGTTTACAAAACAGAAGCCTTCGTCCTCGGGAGTTATGAGCTTCGGCTCAGACCACGTCTGACATTCGTCGGACGATTTTGTAAAATACAGCATTCCTTTGTGATAGATATTGCTGTTGGATCTCTCCTCCCAGGTGCCGCACCTGTCGTGACGCACGTATACCATGCCAACGTCCCCGTTTTTAAGCCGGAAAAGGGTCGGGTCCATGAGGTTTTCGTGGCCGTCGCCGTACATGATCCTTCTCTCGACCCAGGTCATGCCCTCGTCGTAGGAACGGATACATCCGAAGTCCGCGAGATCGCAGTCGTCGCACATCTCATAGTAGTGCGACCAGACGTAAATGATCGAATTGTCCTTCAGCCGGAAAAAACTGCCCTCCGAATTGCGCATGTTTTCCGAATGCGTCGGAAGGACGCACACTTCTCTTCCCGCAAGCGATAAAAATCCCATCAGTATATTCTCCTTTTCTGAAATACGTCAAACCTTGGACATGAATTTCTTGTAGAACTGGTTGCATACCAGCTTCATAACGTCTTCGACCTCGGCCCAGCTTGACGAATAAGTGTTCGCCTCTCCGTCAACGATTCTGAAAATCGGGAACAAAGCGGGTCCGAAGTTCTGAAGGTCTTCGTTAGGCGCAATAAGATAAGTGAATTCGAAAACCGACCATTCGGTCAGCATCCTGCGCCAGTTTTCCCTTGACCGGTCGTCCTGAATTATCCTCTGCTGGACAAAGTTGTGGTAGAATGCCGGAACGAGATATTTCTGCGAACCGTAGGACATCGCCTCGATCATCGCGCCGACGAATTCGGGATCCTTAATATCCGACGGAACGATGAGCGGACCGCCCTGACACAGATTATAATATCTTTCCTGGCTTTCGTCGTATTTCGGGTTCGGGAGGATCCCTATATGCATATCGAGTTCCCAGTTCTTGATCTGTCTGAGCTCGGCGCCGGAAGACACAAACAGCGCGTTTCCTTTAAGGAACGGGTCGTAGCTCCATTCCTTAAGGTACGTGTCGGGACTGTCGCAGAACGTTTTGAGTCTGTCAACGACCTTTATCGCCTTGTCGCTTCCGTAATCGAACTCCCATCCGTTATCGGTTATATACGAACCCCTGAGGCCGGCACCCGAGAAGAAATGCAAAGGCGTACCCGGCATACCGTCAAACCCGTAACGGTCGTTTATATCCATGATCCCGTCCTGATTCAGATCTTCGTTCAGACCGTCAATCATCCGGAATATCACGTCAAGCGTCCAGCTTCCGTCGTCGACCAGATCGTAAAGATAATTCTCGTCATAATTCAGGTTGACAAGCATGTCTTCGTTGACGTATATCCTCTGAGCGCTGTGGCACGGATACGTCAGATCCGACGAGAAAATATAGTTTTTTGATTTCATCTCGAAGGTTTTGTTGAACTGACTGTGATAATAATCAGCGTCAAGGTTGACGTACGGAAGAGTCGATACGTCGTAGAGCATTCCGTCGATTATAAAGTCCGACATCGCGTAGCAGCCCTCGAGGAAATACAGATCATAAATCATGTCGCCGTCCCCGGCAAGCTGATACATATAGGCCTTGCCGTCTTTGTATCCCGCCCACGTCCAGTTTTCGTCGCAGGTTATCTTGCAGCCGAACTTTTCCTCTATTTCGACGTTGCGCTTATGCGCGTCAGCCTGGAGGCGGTCGCTTTCGTCCGGCTCGTCGACGTCAAAGAAACACGCCCAGTATATATCGACGTTTCCCCCTTTGTAGGTGGCGATCCTGAACTCCTTGCCTTCGAATTTATCCCTGTCGCTCAGCGGAACGTTTCCGTAATTCTCTTCCTTCGGCACGGAAGTATCTGCGCCGGCGGAGGTATCCCCGCCCTTGCCGGACGTGTCTCCCGGCACGGCGGGAGTCCCTGAAGCGCAGGCGGTAACGACAAAAACGATCATGACCGCGGAAAGCAGCAGAGCGATAATCTTTTTCATTGTCTTTTCTCCTTTTGTTTTTTTAGTTTAAGAGTTTTATTTTTTTCGGGCATCGGCCCGTATGAACTAAACCGAAAGCGGAAGAAAAAAGTTTCAGGGGAGAAAGGAAAGACCCCGGGGCGTTTTGCGCCGAACGGCTCCTGCTCTTTCCGTTCTCAGATATTTTAACAGATATTATAAAGATTGACAAGCCGTTATACGGACTTTTTAAATGATTAAAATGTCCGAACAGTAAACATTTCAGAATGATAATTCTCTTCATCGGGCGCCGATTCGCGTATTATTTGACAAACTGCGGTCATTGATATATAATAGAGCGGAACGAGGTGGACTTCATGCATGAGTATAACATTCAGATAGAGAACGTTTTTTTCAGGGTGTTCGACAACGCCGCTTATATCGACATTCTCCCGTCGGATATTCATTTTGTATGCAGAAGGAAGATCAATACGCTTGAGGTTCTTCACACGCATCCGTATTACGAGGTTTTCGTATGCAGGGATAAGCCCTATTCCGTCGGGTTCGCAAACTTCACGCAAACAGTATATCCGGGGGATATTCTTGTCGTACCGCCGGGCGTTGAACACACCCAGAAATCCGACGGCGGCGCCGGCGGCGACCGGCAGTTTTTTCACTTTATCATCCTCAGAAAAAACGGAGGCAACAAGAATCTTTTCGCCTTCCTCGATTCTTTTCTTGCAAAGCCGGGACCGATCCTGATCTCAGACGCGCCGGACGCGGCGGAACGGACGGCAAAGCTGATAAGCGACACAAGAAGAGATGACGACGACGGTTTCCTCGCCGTGACCGCCGCCGAGCTCATAATAGGTCTTTCGCGGCTCCCGTCAAAGGTGCTTTCGACGGAAAACTTCAAAGCCGACGTTATGACAGGAAGAAGGACCGTCGACATGGAGCTGAGCAGCGAGATCGAAAATCTCATCGCGTCAAGATTCATGACGGACATCACGTCCTCGCAGGCTGCGGGGATGCTTCATCTCTCAGTCAGACAGTTTGACAGGATCATGAAAAAGAATTACGGTCAGTCTTTCCGGCAGACCGTTACTCTGAGAAGACTCATGGTCGCCGTTGAACTATTCAAGACAACAAAGCTGTCAATCGAAGAGGTCCTGTCCGAGGTCGGTTTTTCGTCGCGCTCCGGATTCACGAAGGCCTTTGAACTGCAGTACGGAATGACGCCGTCAAAATACAGGAAGACTTACTGCAGATCGTCAAACGGAGAAAACAAATAAAAGCCAAACGCGCTCCGCATACCGCGGAGCGCGTTTCATTCAGGCAGATCTGATTTTTTATCCTTCTACAAGATCAAAAATCTGATTTCTCAGGTCCATGAGCAGTTCTGTGCTGCCTTCGCTCACCTTTTTGAACTGATTTATATCCGTGACGAGCTGCTCTATATATTCAAGCACCTTTTCACGTCCGAGCTTGCGCTCCGCCATTTTAAAGAGCTGGAAGTCCTCGACCCCGTCGCGCATCGCTTCAAAACCGAGGGTGGTGACGGGCTTTTTCGTTACGGGATGCCAGTATATCAGCACCCCGTCGTCGGTCGGCATTCCGTCGCTTCTCGGGAACGGGAATTTCGTATCCATGTAATCTTCCGCCCAAACGTCGTAGCTGAAGTTCCAGAACGTCGTCGCCCAGTACAGGAAGCCGTCGACGTTCTGCTGATACTGCATCCAGAACATAAGGCGTTTGTCCGTGCCCGGAGTACAAGGCAGGCAATTTATCGCGTTAACGTCCGCCTGTTTCCCGGAGCCGCAGGTATACCAGAAAAGCGTATCGCCGCGCTCCGCTTTAAGACGGAGCATGGATTCCCTGAGTTCGCCCCTGAAAACGTTTATGACCGGGCAGTAGACCGTCGTATAGTCGGACATACGCTCGACCACGTTGCGCCCTCCCGCGGAAATGTTGACCCCGAAGGCGTCGAGGAAATGAGTCGTCGGGAAGTACTGATTGACCTCACGGGCGTTTCCCATAATGCCCTGGAGATGCGCCTCCGTGGTCGGTTCGTCGAAATAAGCGAAATAGCACTTGTCGAGCCAGCCGTTTTCGCTGGCAAGTTTGTATTTTTTCGCGAGGGCTTCGCCCCTCCCCCTTATGTTCACGGACGTAAGACGGGGATTGTTCATAAGCTTTTTTACGACGGCGGAATCGTCAAACAGATCCAGCTGAAGCGGGAGCCAGGACATACTGAATCTGTTATCAAGCAGGAATTCGGCGTATTCAAGGTAAAGATCCGGGTTCGAGTATTTTCCCGATGCCTGCTGAGAGCCCAGCGCCGGGGCGCTTTCGGGTCCGGCAGGGACCGCCGCGTTTGTGTCTTCCTTGTCGTATCCGAGACCCATCATCGTCAGACATTCGGTCTTTTCTTCGTAATAAACGTCGCGGACTCTTACCGATACGTCTCCGGACAGGAGCGTCTCGCCCTTTCTGCTGAGAGTGAGCGTACCCGTGTACGTCCCGGGTACGGTGTCTTTATCCGTCCTGAAACTTACGTAAACGGTCCGGCAGGTGCCGGCTTCCACGTCAAAACTGCCGCCCTGATATTCGTCGTCCATCGGAAGCATTCCGACGGGATACCACGTAAACGTGTCGTGTAGGTTATCCGACTGATTTACCCAGGTATACCACACGACGTTTACCGTACCCGGCAGCTTGTTGCCGGTCTCGTCCTTCATTTCGCTGAGATCACAACGCAGACCTTTGACGTTTCTGTCGGAAGTTACAAGGTACTGGAAACCCTCGACCTCGTTTTTGGCCATCTGAATCTCGATCGAGGACGCCGTGCCGGGTTCGAATCTGTCCCGCTTATAAAGCGCCGACCCGTAATCGAACCATCCGCTGATGACGGCGGGCGTGAGTTCCTCCTCTGTCGTGACCGCCTCGGGCGTCGTCGACTCAACGGGCTTGTCGGTGCCCTCCGCCGTGCCCGTACCCGGGTCATTCGTGCCGTGACTGCATGCGGTTATACACGCCGCAAGCAGCAGGGCCGCGAAGATGAGAGCAAGGCAGATCCTGTTTTTTCTGTTTCTGTCGTTTTTTATCATTTCGTTTCACCGGAAAAAATCATGAAGCGTTTTCAAGCAGATCGAAGATCTGATTTTTCAGTTTGTTCAGAAGTTCCGTGCTTCCGTCCTCATACTGTCTGAAACTGCTGACTCCCGTCGTGATCTGCTCGACGTATTCGAGGACCTTCTCGCGGCCGAGCGCGCGCTCCGCCATTTTAAAGAGCTGGAAGTCCTCGACTCCGTCCCTCATCGCCTCAAATCCGAGGGTAGTGACGGGCTTTTTAGTCACGGGGTGCCAGTAAATGAGCGTACCGTCGTCTGTCGGAGGAGACGAACTTTTGGGGAACGGGAACTTTGTGTTCATATAGTCGTCCGCCCACACGTCAAAGCTGAAATTCCACACCGAAACGCGCCAGTAAAGGAAACCGTCGACGTTCTGCTGGTACTGCTGCCAGAAAAGGATGCGTTTGTCCGTTCCGGGAGTACACGGAAGGACGTTTGTGAATCCGGACTGCTGGCTTCCGCAGACGTACCAGAAAAGCGTGTCGCCGCGCTCGGACTTCAGTTTCAGCAAAGAATCCCTGAAAGCGCCGTCGAAGGCGATCGTGTTGATGCAGAACGACGTACTGTACTCAGACATGCGTTCAACAATGTTTTTGCCGTCGAGCGGTATGTCAACGCCGAAAGCGTCCATGAAGTGCGTCGTCGGGAAAGACTCGTTCACGCGCGCGGCGTTTGCTATCATATACTGCATATGTGACTCGGCGGTCGGCTCGTCGAACAGTCCGAAATAGATTTTATCTTCCCAGCCGTTCTCTTTGGCGATCTTATACTCGTCCGAAAGGATCCGAGCGACCTCTTCGGGAGATCCGAAGGGCTTTGATTCGATCGACACGCCGGTCATCCTCGGATTGTTCGTGAAGCTTTTAAGCGCTTCGAAATTATCGGTCAGAAGATAATTTTCAAAGGGCAGAGCGGTCGGACAGAACCGGTTGTCAAGAAGGAAGTTCGCATATTCGAGCAGGAGATCCGGATTTGCGAACGTGCCGGACGCCTGCTGAGAGCCGAGCGCCGGCGCCGATTCCGGCCCCGCCGGCATGAACGGGTTGGTGTCTTCTTTATCGTATCCGAGCCCCATCATTGTCATGCACTCGGTCTTATCGTCGTAGAATACGTCGCGGACCCTGACCGTCACGTCGCCCGAAAGGAGCGTCTCGCCGTTTTTGCTCAGAGTGAGCGCCCCTTTGTACGTCCCGGGAACCGTATCTTTGTCGGTACCGTAACTGACGTAAAGCGTCCTGCAGGTGCCGCCGGCAACGTCGAAGCTGCCTCCCTGATATTCGTCATCCAGAGGGAGCATCGCGACGGGATACCACATAAACGTCTCATGCCTGTTATCAGACTGATTCACCCAGGTGTACCACACGACGTTCACGGTCCCGGTCAGCGTATTGCCGTTTCCGTCCGAAAGCGGCGTAACGTCGCAGCGAAGGCCGCTTACGTCCCCGTCGGACGTGACGAGATACTGGAAACCCTCAACCTCGTTTTTCGCCATCTGGATCTCGATTGATGAGGCCGTCCCGGGTGTGAATTTGTCGCGGAGATAAAGAGCCGAGCCGTAGTCAAACCATCCGTTTAAAGTGACGGGCGTCTCGTCCTCAGCCGTGGTGACGGCTTCCGGGGTCGTCAGGGAGTCCGTCGCGCGCGATCCTTCCGTCGAGGTCACGGCGGGGGTCCCTTCTCGCCCGCAGGCGGAGATCAGCAAGGCGACGAGAACCGCCGTTACGACCGCAAGAGCCGCAAATATCTTTTTTGTCATTATATTCCCTCCCGTTTTACTCGTGAAGCTCGATCGGGAGCCCGTCGGGATCGCTGAAAAAAGTCATGCGCCGCCCGGTCAGGGGATCGTCCCTCACCGGTTCGCATTCTATTCCCTTTTCTTTCAGCCACGAAACAGCTTCGGGAACGTCATCCACCTTGAAGGCGAGATGCCTGAGACCCCGCGCCTCGGGGCGCGTCACCCTTTCGGGCGGGTCTTTGACTATGAATATTTCCAGTTCGGTTTCGTCGTTAACCCTGAGATCGAGCTTTACGTCGCCGCGCTCCGGGCGCGGGGTCTCCCTGACTATCCCGAACCCGAGCCGGTCCACGTAAAAATCCTTTGTCGCGGCGTAATCGGATGTGATTATCGCCACGTGGTGGATTTTCGAAAGACGCATTTATTTCTTTGCGGCCGCGACTTCCGCGATGACTCCGTCAAGGGTCTTCATCGCCTCGGCGACCTCTGCCTTCTGCCCGTCGTTCATAACGTGTACGGCGTTCGGCTCGCGGAAGCAGTTCTCGATACCGAAACGGAGCTTTACGGTATGCTCGACGGATTCCCAGAGGCCGTATCTGAATACGGGATCAAGGAAGGCGGAGAGCGCGTCCTGAAGCTTCATCGCGTTTGCGATATCGCCTTCTTTGAAGCACTTGTAAATCAGAACGAAGAGCTCAGGGAAGACGTTGTAGTTCATACCGATACCGCCGCCCGCGCCTCCGAGGAGACCGTAAACGAGAAGCTCGTCGCAGCCGTTGTAAACAACGATATCCGGCTTGTTGATCAGAAGCCGCTTCAGATAGAAGAAGTTCGCGTCGGAGAACTTCAGCCCGATGACGTTCTTTATTTCGAGCAGATCGAGCATCTCATCAAGCGGGATGTCGAGCGTGACGCCCGGAATGTAGTAAATAAGCAGAGGCGTGTTTCCCGCCGCCTCGGCGAGGGCTTCGTAATAGTTTTTGCGCTGGATCCTGTTCGACTTGATCACGGGCATGGAAGAGACCGCGTCGACGCCGATAGATGACGCGTGTTTTACCAGTTCAACGGCGTCGCGGGTGCTGCGCGCTCCGGTGTGGACTATACAGAGCTTTCCGTTTTCCCTGCAGAGCCGGCATGCGAGCTCGGCGAGCTGCTTGCGCTCCTCGAGGCGGAGATAGTTCGCGTCTCCCGTGCCGCCGCAGACGTAGAGTCCGTCAACGCCTTTTTCAAAAACGTAACGGACGACCTTTTCAAACGCTTTGAAATCAACTCCGCCGTCCGGCGTGAGGGGTGAGATTACAGGCACGAGAATGCCGTTGAATTTGCTTTTGTCCATTTTTTGTACTCCTTTTCATATTGCGGCTATGCGCATGCTGTCGGGTGTTGTGGAAAGCACCTCGCAGCCGTTTTCTGTTATCAGTATGTTGTTTTCGGGCTTGAGCGCGACTCGCGTGGTCTCAAACGGAAAACCGAGGAAGAGATTCGGCTCTACCGACATCGTCATCCCGGGCTCGAGGATTATGTCGCAGTCCGGGACGATGAACGGCGGCTCGTGTACCGAAAGCCCTATGCCGTGCCCTTCGCAGACGAAACCGCCGTTAAGCGCTTCGTCGATCTCTTTTTTGTATCCGAGCTTTTCGTAGGTCTCGTAAAGCCGGCGGTAAACTTCGCTGCATTTTATTCCGGGTCTCATAAAGTTTATAACTTCATGGTTGACCTCCCGGGAGGCCTCGAAGATCTTCTTTTTCTCGGGTTCCGGTTCGCCTATCGATACGATCCGGATCATATCGGCGTAGTAGCCGTATCTTCTGTAGCCCGCGTCGATATAGACGCAGTCGCCTTTTTTGAAGCGGTAATCGCTCGCGACCCCGTCCCAGGCGACCGGGCATTTGCCGTCGGAATAAACGTAAACGAACCAGGGGGATGAGGCGAAACAGTTGCCGGAAAGGCGGACCATTTCAAGCGCGATCACGTTTGCTATCTCGGCCTCGCTCACGCCGGCAGAGACGGCTTTTACGCCGGCTTCGACGGCCTCGGAGGTTATCCGGCACGCCTCCCTGAAGAGCTCGATCTCCCGCGGGGATTTTATCATTCTCACCCTGTCCATGAGCTCCGTGCAGTCGGACAGCTCGGCGCCGACGTCTTTTTCGAGCCCGTCGATAAAACTCTGCGGAAGACTCGGCCGGCCGTCCGGGGGGTTCTCTATGCCGATCGACGGCTTTTCGCAAAGCGGAGAGAGCGCGTCGAGCAGAACTCTGTAATTGCCGGCGGGCGTGAGGTCGCGAACCGGGCGGATATCGGATACGGCCGACGTCGCAAAGCATCCCTGAAGATCGCAGGGGGCGACGAGCACCGGCTCGATCTCGGGATCGGCGAATATTACGACCTGCTGGGTAAAATCGCGGAACCCGGCCAGCCACGAGGCGTGCGTGAATCCGGAAGAATATTCGAGATTCTCCTGCCTTGCGAGAATGACGGCGTCAAGCCCCGCCGAGGTCATGGATTTTCTGATCCTTTTTATCCGGTCCTCGTATTCCGATTTCGGAAACGGCTGACCGTATTTCGGTTCTCTCATCTCGGGCACACCCTTTCGCCGCTTGCCACGGAACGCTCGGCCGCGCATACTATGCGGAAGCTCTCGGCGTTGTCCGACGCGGGCGTTTCGAGCGCGGAGCCTGAATCGAGAGCGTTTATGAAGTTGTCCAGGCATCCGGCAAGCTCGGTCGGGGAGAATGGATCCACGGGGATCGCCTCACCTTTTTCCGAGCCGTCCGGCCAGAAGGTTATGAGGTCGTTCTTCATCGTGAGAACTCCCTTTTCTCCGCAGAAGGTCCAGTCGCCGTCCCAGGTCGTTATTTTTCCGTGAGCCGCCCAGGTGCCCGAGTAGGTGACGTACAGTCCGCCGTCCATTTCGAGCAGAACGTCGGTCGACGCCCTGCCTCTGAATACGCTCCAGGGTGTGTGATACGACCTTGCGTATACTTCCCTGCACACCTTTCCGCTGAAGAAGCGGAGCAGATCGATATGATGTATGCAGACGTCCTGAAGAAGCGGCTGTTCGAGGTCCGCGCGATATCCGTTGAGATCGTCCGGCTGGCGGAACTCTATGTGTATCTCCCTGAGATCGCCGACGATGCCGTCGTCGAGAAGGCGCTTCACCGTCCTGTTGTGGGGACGCCAGCGGTAGTTCTGATCAACGGCGTAAAGCTTTTCGGGATGATCTTTCACAAGCCCGAGCGCGACGTCGGCGTCGTCGTCATCGACGGCGAGCGGCTTTTCGCTCAGCACGTGCATTCCTTTTTCAAGCGCAAGACGCGCAGCGTCGGTATGAAACCTCGTAGGTATGGCAACAACGACGAAATCAGCTTCCGTCTTTTCTATCGCTTCGCGGTAGTCGGGAAAATATCCGACGTCATCTCCCGTGCCGAGCGATGAGACGTCCGCGCCCTTCGGAAGAACACCGGAGACCGCGACGAGCCGGCACCTGACGTCGCTTGTTATCGTTTTTATCCACTGCTTCCCTATAAAACCAATGCCGAGAAGCAAAACTCTGTATTTTTTCATAATTCACCTTATTTCAGTCCATTAAGGGCGGCCTCGACCGCCTTTGCGAGATCGTTCCGTACTTCAAGAAGATACGCGCTGTCTCTCGTGAATTTCGAATGTCCCGTCGTTATGCGTTCGACGTATTTCATCGCCTCGCCGCGCCCGAGATATTCGTCGGCGAGCATGATGAGCTGATAGTCCTCGATCCCGTCGCGCATGGCCTCGAGGCCGAGCGTCGGGACCGGCATTTTGGTTTCGGGATGCCAGTACAGGAATATGCCGTTTGCCGTCGGGCCCAGACCCGCGCCGATCGGCGTTATCCTCTTCTCGCCGTAATTTTCTTCCCAGATGTTGTCTTCGTTTGACCACATACAGGTCTGCCACATAAGGAATCCGTCGAGATTGAAGAAATACTCCTGCCAGAAAAGTATGCGCTTCCATGTTCCCGGAATGCTCGGCAGACCGTCTATCATGCTGACCGGCTCGTCCCCGCAGACGTACCACAATATGGTATCCCCGCGTTCCTCTTTGAATTTAACCATAGTCTCGGCGATCTGCCCGGTGAACAGCTGTGCCTTGACGCAGTGGAGCGTCGTATAGGGCGCGAGACGTTCGATTATGTTCTGCCCGTCCTTGCGCATATCACGGATGAGAGCGTTGAAATGCAGCGTCGTCGGGAAATACCGGTTAGTCCGGTTTATCGAGTTGATGATCGTCTGGAGATGCCACTCCTCATGCGGCTCGTCGTACTGTGAGAAACTGATCTTTCCGAGCCAGCCGCGCTCGGCCGCCCTGGCGTACTGCGCCGCCAGATTGTTCTGCTGAAGTTCGTTCAGTCCGACGAGATTGACGCGCGGGTTGTCGAGATATTTTTCGGCTTTTTCATCGAGAAGACCGTTCGCACTGAGCGGAAGATACGTCGGGGTGATGCGGTAGTCGATCAGAAAATCGCAGTATATCTCGGACAGTTCCGGGTATTTATACATATCCGGCGCGCCCTTCGGAAGGGTGTCTCTGTCATAGGTCGGTCCGCAGTAATAATAGTTATTGGGATCGAACTGCGACGCCCAGCCGTATCCGAAGGTATGTATCCCTCTCGTCGCCTCGTCGTACGTTATGTTCCACACGTTGACGGATATCTCTCCCTCGAACAGGACGTTTTCGCCCTGAACGACGGAGATCTTGCCCTTATACTCGCCGGGCGCGGTGTCGAGCTCCGTTATGAAACGGATGTAAAGCGTCTTTGACCTGCCCGCGATGACGTCAAAGCTCCCGCCGACGTAGGAATCGTCCTGGTCGAGGAGCGCCGTCGGAACGTATCCTCGCATACCTAGCGACTTGCCGGCAGATTTTATATAAGTTTCATACGCGACGTTGACTGTGCCGTTCAGCGTGTTCCCCGCGCCGTCCGAGAGAGCTTCGAGCTCGCATCTCACCCCTTCGTGGGTGACAGCCGAGGCGAGGATTAGCTGAAAGCCCTCCATCTCGTTCTTTGCCATCGAGACGCTCACGCTGTCGGAATCCCCGACCTCGAAATCGTCGCGGTGTATGAGGGCGGAGCCGTTCTCGAACCACGCGTGGAGCCTGCGGTCGTTTATCTCGCTGCCGGACTTCCCTTTTATGGGTACAGTCACGACGGGCTTGGTCGCCGCCGCCGGCGTCTCCGTGCCGTCAGTCACGACGGCGGGCCCGGGTTCCGTCCCCGTACACGCTGCGCAGATGACCGACGCGAGAATCGCGGCCGACGCGAGCAGAGCGATTTTAAACTTTAACGAAGAATTACGGAAAATCATTTTGATTTCTTCCTCCCATGAATTTTCTCACGTAGTATTTTCGGAAGCGGACTTAACTCCGAACCGCCTCCGGCATACTGATATTTTATCAAAATACAAGCGCGGCGTAAAGTAAGAAATGCGCCATTTTAAGCCGTGATGATGTCCGACAAGACAACATTTACCGGGCAAAAGAGAAAATTCCGGGCGTTTTCGGGGCAGACCGCGGAGTCTGCCACGTGATGCCGTTATTTACCGGGAAATCACGCGAGACCGTACCAGCCGTCGTTCGTCCAGCCCTTCGCAATAATTCCTTCGTTTATTACCTGGTATCCGACGAGGAAGTAGTCGCCGCCGTCGAAAAGATCGGGATACTGCCCGCCGACGCGCGGATCGATCATTTTGATCCTGTTAAAGGTCGCGCCGTCGTCCTCGCTTATCAGCACGACGAGCGGATTCCTGTCGTCGCCGCCGGTAAAGGGCGAGCAGAGCTCGCGGCCGTTGTATCTCGGTATCGGGTTCATAACGGCGACGGTGTATTTCCCCGCGCGCTTCATGACCATCGGCGAGCAGGGTGAGGACAGCCGTCTGTTAGGAACGGCAGGCGACCATGTCATGCCGTCGTCATCGGAATAAGTCTCGTACTGTACCCCGAGATCGGTGCGGCAGAAGACGCGGATCCGTCCGCTTTCCGTCTGATAGGGGGCCGGCTCCTGAAGACCTGTCTCGGTCACGTCCTCGGGGAGGCCGTAAACGCGCTGAGGTCCTTCGAACCACGTGTATCCGTCGTCGTCGGACATATAGAAGGTTATCACGCCGTAAATGCTCGTCCCGCCGTAGCCCTTCGGGTCGTATCTGTGATACGCCATCGGAAGAAGGATGCGCCCGCTTTTCAGCGTTATGCCGTGCCCGTTCTCGAAGCAGTAGCATTCGTCGGGGTTGGTTATGCGCAGGGGCTCCGACCACGTGAGGCCCTCGTCCTTTGAGCGCGTTATGTGGAGGATGCCTTTGTTGTATCCCCTTCCGTATTTGTCAACGCCGTTCCTGCAGTCGATATGCAGGACGTAGATAAGGCCGAGATCGCCGTTTTTCATCCTCAGGAGGTGAGGACACATGAGGTTTTCCTGCCCGTCGCCGAAGAGAATGCGCCTTTCGACCCAGGTTTCGCCCTCGTCGTACGATCTTATGCAACCGATGTCCGCCTGTCCGAGGTCCTGACCGTCGCCGTAGTAATTCGACCAGGCGTACAGCACCGAGTTGTCCTTGAGTCTGATGAAACAGCCCTCCGAGTTGCGCTGATTGTTAGGCGTCGTCGGGAGATTGCAGACGACTCTGCAGGCAAGATCCATAAATGCCATTTTGATATCCTTCCTTTGCTTTAATAAAAATTCTCCGCCGCCCATTGTTACGGCGCGGCGGAGAATCGTCTCAGATTATTTCTTTTTCGATTTTACGGCAACGACCGCGACGACCGCGGCAACGACCACGACCGCTGCGATGATGCCGATGATGAGACCCGTGTTGTTCTTCGCGGGCTCGGAGGTCTGCTGGGTGCCTACCGGCGCCTGGGTGCCGTCGGCCGGCTTGGCAGTGGTGTCAGCCGGTTTGTCGGTCTTGGCCTCGGTTGCCTGGGTGGCGGGCTCGGTCTCGACCGCTGCCTTATTGGCGGCGCAGAAGAACGCCGAGCAGCAGAAGAGGTTGGCATATTCGGGATCAGGGTCGTAAAGGAAGAAGAACTTCGCCTCGATCGGCTCTGCGAAAATGAAACGGAAGCCAAGACCGGAGCTGCAGTTCTGGTCAAATTCCTGGGTGTAGTCGGGACCGGCGGAGGACGGCGAGTACTTTGCTATCGTCGCGACGTCTGCCTTTTTCCAGGTCACGGTGTCGTCCGAATAATAGACCTCGAAGTCGAGAACGTCAGTGATATCGTTGAAGGAAATAAGACCCCAGTGAAGCTCTTCCGCCCTTACGCCGTCCTTATAGAAGACGCGGGGGAAGTAATTGTTCCAGGTCACGTTGACGTCGCCTACCTGTCCGTTCTGGTCGGTATACTGATTGTCGATGTAGTTTTCGTACCAGTCTTTCGGAACGCCGTTGCCGTCTTTGCTGTCAACACTGAAGGTGCCGTCGCCGTTGTCGGTAATCTTCGGCTGCTGCGCAAAACCGTTTGTACGTCCGTAAAGTTCGAGCTCAAACTCTCCGGGCTCGGGCTGCATCAGCGGAACGGTGGGTTCGTCGGCCGAGACGCAGAGCGAAACGGCGGCGAAAAGCATGATTGATGCGATGAGAAGAGAAATTATTTTTTTCATTTTGTACTCCTTAAAATCCCTGATCAGACTTTTTTCATAAATGTTTTATAGAACTGTCCGCAGACGAGCTCCATTACGTCCTTGACTTCCGCCCAGCTCGAAAGGTAGGTGTTCGCCTCTCCGTTGGACATTCTGTCTACCGCCTTTGTCGCCGGGTTGTAGTACCTGACTTCCTCGTTCGGGGCAATCTGACCGGTGAACTCGAAGAGCGACCAGTCGCTGAGCATACGTCTCCAGTTTTCCCTCGAGCGGTCATCCTGAAGTACTCTCTGCTCGATGAAGTTCTGATAGAATGCGGGAACGAGATGTTTCTGCGAGCCGTAGGACATCGCCTCGAGCATTGCGCCGGCAAAATCGGGGTCCTTGAGGTCTGCGGGCATGCAGAAGCCGCCGCCCGCGCAGTAGATGTAATATCTGTCCTGAGCGTCGTCAAACTTCGGGCTCGGAACCACGCCGATATAAATGTCGAGGTCCCAGTTGTGAAGTTCTCTCAGCTCGCTTCCCGACGTCGTGAAGAGCGCGTGACCGGAATTGAATATGACGTTCGTCCACTCTTTCACGTATACCTCGGGCTTGTGGACGAAGGTATAGATCGTGTCCATGACCTTTACGGCTCTGTCGGAATCGTAATCGAAATGCCATCCGTCGTCGTCAACGTAAGAGCCCCTGATACCCGCGCCGTGATAGAACAGCATCGGGGAATAGGGAGTGCCGACGAAACCGTAATAATCGTTCGTGTCGTAAATGCCGTCCTGATTGAGGTCCTCGTTCTGTCCCTCTATCATCTGAACCAGAACGTCGTAGGTCCACGTTCCGTTGTCAACGCGGTCGTAAACGTAATTCGGGTCGTAGTTGAGATCCTTGAGAAGGTCGTTGTTGACGTATATCCTCTGCGCGCTCTGGCAGGGATACGTCAAATCCGACGCGAGGATGTAGTGCTTTCCGCCGAGCTCGTACGTATCGTTGAAGCCGTGGTTGTAGTAATCGGCCTCGAGATTGACATAAGGAAGCTGAGACATATCGTAGAGCAGCTCGTCGATTATAAGGTCGGAGGACGCTATATAAGGCTCGAGGAAGAAGAGATCGTATATCATATCCCCGTTCTGATTGAGCTGGGACATATAGAAATACCCTTCCTTGCCGCCCCACCAGTTCCAGAGCTCGTCGCAGGTGATGGTCACCTTGAACTTGGATTCTATCTCAAGGTTACGGGTTTGCGACGCCGCCTGCATCTTGTCGCCCTCTTCCGGCTCGTCGATGTCGAAATAGCACGCCCAGCCGTTCGAGAGGTTGCCGTCGAGATACGTCGCGATCTTGAACTCTTTGCCTTCGTACTTGTCGCTCACCTCAACGTTGCCGTACATTTCGGCCTTCGGCGCGTCCGTGGTCGCCGGGGACGCCGTGCCCGTCCCGTCCGACGGAGGCGTCGACGGCTGAGTGCACGAAGCGACGGCGATGACGATCATAAGCGCCGATAATACAAGAGAAATTATTTTTGTCTTTTTTTTCATTGCTCTTTTTTCTTTCTCCTTTGTTGTTATTGTTCGCGGCGCAGCCGCGTATTGTTTTTCCGGGAGCGGAGCCAAGCTCCTGTCCGCTCCACCTGTACCGATATTTTAGCAGAATGCAAATGTTAAGTAAAGTGCAAATTGCGCCGTCTTCAGCTTTTTTCATGTCCGAAAAGTATACAAACCGCCCCGCGTGGTCAAAAAAATCCGTCATTCGATCTTTTAATGATTGACAAAATCGTTCGTATGATGATATAATTAAGCGGGAGGCGAAAAATGCTAGAGCACAGTATCCAGATAGAAAACGTATTTATAAGACTCTTCCACGACGTCACGAGACTGAACGTCCCGGAAAAAGAGGTCCGCTCGATCGGAAACAAAAACATAAATATTCTCAAGGTGCTCCACACTCATCCGTATTACGAGATCTTCATAAGCGACGGAAGGGTGATCGAGATCGCCTCGGTCTCGGGAACGGTCTCGATAAACACCGGAGACATCGTTATAGTCCCCCCGGGGGTCGAACACGTTATGCTCAATGAAAAATCCGGCAGCGCATGGCCGTCCCTCTGCTTTTCGTTTTCACGCAGGTCCGGCGGGACGCAGGACCTGTTCAGCGATTTTCAGACCTTTCTCGACCGCAACGGCATAATAGTCATCAGAAACCGCCCCGAGGAATCGAAACGCATCTACGAGATAACCGAGGCCGCGGAGAACGACAGTTCGAAATACCTCGCGGGATCGATAGCCGACGTCATAATCAGACTTACGGGACTCCAGTCCGGGACGATGATAAGACCGGACGTTCCCCCGCCCCAGAAAAGATCGGACGAGGACATCGACGTGTCGGTCAGCCGCCACATCGAGGATCTGATAGCGACGACCTTCACGACGGAGATCACGACGAAGGAGGCGGCGGCGAGACTTCACATGTCGGTAAGACAGCTGAACAGGATAATGAAAAAATACAACGGGATGTCGTTCCATCAGGCGGTATCTCTGCGGCGGCTCCGCGTTGCGATTGAACTGTTCGAAACGACGGATCTGACGATAGAACGCATAAGCTCGGACGTCGGATTTCCGTCACGCGTCGCCTTCACACGCGCGTTCGAATCAAGGTACGGTATCCCGCCGGGAAAGTACCGCCGGCTCTACTGTTCAAAAAAATGATAACATCGTCATAATAAAAGCCCGGGACATCGGCGCGGCGTGATAAGGAAGTATTTTGTATAAACTTTGCCTCGCCGAAAATGAAGACGCCCGCAAGCGGGCTAATGAAGAAATGAAGACGTTTCGCTAATGAAGAAATTCGAATTCAACGGTTTTCTTCAAGCGGGCGGCTTCGCTTCGTTAGGCAACGCAGTTGCCGTCTTCATTAGGGCATAGCCCGTCTTCATTAGTGAGCAAAGCAAACGTCTTCATTATACCGGTTGAATACGAAAAAGCAGACTGATTTTGTTCTCAGTCTGCTTTTGTTAAGTGCGCACTTACTCACCACTCGAACGTGAGGTGAAAAAAACTTCCTTATCACGCCGCGCTGAACGTCCCGGGGCGTTTTATTATCCGGCGGCGGTCACGTCCCGGACGAGGTCGTTGTTTTCCTCTTTAAGAGGGATGAGAACAGGGGTCTCGCTCCTGCCCGCCGAGCTGTTGTTCGGAGAGTGCAGAACGAGCCAGAGGCGGCCGTCAAAATCCTCAAAGATCATTCCGTGTCCGCCGTCATAATCCCCGTCGATCGATTTGCTGTACAGTCTGTCTTCAAGCTGGATCCACGGTCCGGTGACCGATCCGTCGGGACTTTTAGCCTTACCGACGCAGTAGCCGTCGCTGTCCCAGTTTGACCAGAGCATTATGAGCGACCCGTCGGCGCATTTATGGATAAACGGTCCGTCTGTGACCCCCTGCGTATGCCAGGGAGCGTCGGTCGCGCGGAAAAGCTCGACCGGCTCGGATATGAATTTCGAGAGATCGTCCGACATTTTCGCGCACGCCATGCGGCCGATATTGTCGTCGGTCGAAACCCATTCGTGCACGAAGATCATCCACGGCTGACCTTCTCCGTCTATATAGAGCGTACCGTCGATCGCGTCCCAGTCGGGCGGCGTAACGTGACCGTCCGAATGCAGGACGAACTCGCCGCGCGGCGAAGCCGAGCGGAACACGGCACAGCCGTGTCTGTTCGTCTTACTGCTCGAATACGTCGTTATCATATAGTATTCCCCGCGGTATTCGTACACCTCGGGAGCCCAGCGCGTTCCGGCAAAATCCGGGGGGTCTTTTATCGAAAGCGAAGCGGCGTGCCATCTTCCGTCGAGCTTTTCTCCCGACGTCGCGTAAAGCGACCATCCCGTGCCGTACATATAGAATACTTTTTTCGATTTCAGCACAAACGGGTCTCGCAGACCGAAAACGTTTGTTACTATGACGTCGCGAGGTGCGTTTTGTTCCATTGTTTCGGGCTCCTTTGACGTGATCTGTTCTCCCGAGGTATTCGCCCCCGGGTCTCCGTTTTTCCCGGCGCATGACGCCGAGCATATAATTCCCGCAAAAATGAGCAGGAGCGAAATCAGTTTTTTCATGTTGTTTCTCCTTCGTCGTGTTTTTTTTCGGTCATTACGGTTAATGCAGGCATGATAAGCCGCACGATAAGTCCGTTTATGAGCCCGGTCAAGGCGCCGGCTATCACAAGGAGCGGAAAATACGCCCATATTCCCGGTGAATTCAGCAGAAAACAGGCGGCGACGGTCTGACCGAAATTATGAAACACGGCGCCGGTCACGCTCACTCCGGCCTCGGCAAACAGTCCTGTTTTTTTAATGAAAAACATGGCGAAAAGGCTCAGGACCGCGCCGGCGAGGCTGTATAAAAACGCGTTGATATTTGAAAACAGAAACAGAGAAAGGACGGTTCTGACGGCTGATACCGTCGCAGCACCCGGCAGCCCGAAAAGATACAGCGCCGCCATCACGGCCACGTTTCCGAAACCCGGCTTGAACCCCGGAAGCGGAATAAAGCTCATCGGAAACAGAAACTCAAGATAGGAGAGCGCAAGTCCGAGCGCCGAGAAAATGCCGAGCATCGCGGCTTTTTTTGTTCTGCTCATATCACGACGTCCGCCTCTCCCTCGCCGCTCACGCGGATTATCACACCGCGAGGCAGACAGACAATAGTCTCGCCCGCCCGTGAAACCGGCGCGTGTTTTTCGCAGAATCCGTCGGGGCACGTCGAGCCGGCGACCCTCGCCTCTCCGTTTTCAATGATCACGGTGAGAAGCCCGTCGACGTCAATTACGGCGTCGCCTACCAGAGGGTAAGCGCCGAAATGCTGCCCGTTTACCGTTATTTCCACCGCGTATCCATGATTTTTTTGAAGCTGCGCTGCTGCGGCGACGGCGACAAAGGCTAACGATACCGCAAGAATAATACCGATAAGGATGACGTCGTTGCGGATTTTGTTACTTTTCATATTTATAAAATCCCGGGGTCCTCGCAGCCGTCATGTCGGAATAAATCCAGAGGATCTCCGCTCCGTAACTCAGCGCAAGGGCTTCGCCATCCTCCTTACTCATACAGAAAAGCGAGGTTGAAAGAGCGTCGGCGACAAACGGATCGGAATGGATCACCGTTACCGAACGAAACCGGTCGGCGGGCATAAGCGTATCCGGATCTATTATGTGATGATATCTTTTCCCGTCGAGATCTCTGTATCTTTGATAATCACCGCTTGTGACTACGGAAATACCGCTCACGGAAAGCGTCGTAAAGATCCCGCCCTCGGGGTTTTCGATCCCGACCTTCCAGTCGCTCCCATCGCCTTTTTTACCGTATGCCGTGACGCTCCCCCCGACGTTCAGAATGAAATTGCCGAACGCATTCCGGCTGACAATTTCCTCTGCCGCTTCGGCGGCTTTTTTTGCTGCGTACCCCTTTGCCACGGCGCCGAGATCCAGCTTTACGCCTTCTTTCAGCTTTATACGGCCGTTTTCGATAACGTAACAATCGGATCCTGCGCCGGCCGAGGCCTCAAGCAGTTCCCCGTATTCCGGTACGCCGCCTTCGCCTTCTCTGAATTCATGCCAGATAAGAAACACTCTGCCGAGCGTCACGTCAAGCTTGCCGCCGGTTTTTTCGTAAAAATCGGAAGCGAGCTCAAGTACGGCGGCAAGATCGGGATCATAAGCGACCTCGCCCGTTTCGTTGAGCCGATAAAGCACCGATTTTTCGTCATACATATCGAATATACCGTCAAGCCTTACAAGTTCGGCGTGAACGGCGTCAGAAGCGGCGGAAAAGTCCCGGCCGACAGGGGTATACATTGTGAAAGTCGTCACGGTATCGAACGCATCGGTAAATGTTTGCGAAAGCCTGGCATTCTTCCCGCACGAAGAAAAGGCCGTCAGTAATATAACGGCCAAAAGAACTGTGGATATTCTTTTAAGATATTGCGGTCGGGATGCCATTTCAGCGTTTCATTATGATCTTTGACGGGCATTTCGCGGCGCACGCACCGCATCCCGTACACTTGTCCTGATCGATAACCGCGAGGTTGTTGTCAAGTCTGATCGCTCCGAACTGGCAGACTCTCGTGCAGAGGCCGCAGCCTATGCAGCCTTCGGTACAGGCGGAACGGACGTCCTTGCCTTTGCTGTGAGACGAGCAGCGGACGACGTATTTCGCCTTGTACGGAATGATATGAATGAGCTTGTTCGGGCACACCTCCGTACATTTTCCGCACGCCCGGCACTTGGTTTCGTCGACGACGGCGAGGCCGTCGATTATCCTGATCGCGTCATAAGGACAGACGCTCGCGCAGGTCCCGAACCCGCAGCAGCCGTAGGGACATTTTTTCGAGCCGTGCCCCGGCGCGAGATAAGCGACGCGGCACTCTTCCCTGTCAAGGTAATTGTAGTTCGAGTTGGTCTTTCCGCATGAGCCGGAGCAGCTTACGAAAGCCACCTTCCGCTCCGTTTCGCTGACCTCGAGCCCGAGTATCTCGCTCATTTTTGCGGTGTCTGCGGCGACGCAGAGCGACGGATTTTCACCTTCGCACGCGACGGCGCGGGCATATGCGTCGCAGCCGGTATATCCGCATCCGCCGCAGTTCGAGCCGGCGAGGCACTCGCGTATCTTCTCCTGTTTTTCGTTAACGGTGACCTTGAACTTTTCGCCGAGGATCCCGAGAACAATTCCGATGACGAGCCCCGTTCCGACGACGACTCCCGACGCTATAAGAATCGATACAAGCATTTCGGCCTCCTCAAAGCGCCCCGGCGAAGCCGTAGAAGGCGATCGCCATGAGCCCCGCTATGATAAGGACTATCGGCGTGCCTTTGAACGCCTTCGGAACGTTGCTGAACTCTATCTTCTCCCTGATCCCCGACATAAGAACGATGGCGATGAAAAATCCGATCGCCGTGCCGACGGAATAAAGCATTGAGTCGCCGAACGAGAGATTTTTCTGCGCGCTGTCGATCGATACGCCGAGAACGGCGCAGTTTGTCGTTATCAGCGGGAGATAGACTCCGAGCGCGTTGTACAGAGACGGTATTTTCTTTTTGAGAATGATCTCGACCGACTGAACGAGCGCGGCTATTATCAGTATATAGACGATCGTCCGCAGATAAACGAGGTCAAGCGGTATGAGTATAAATCTGTTGATCGCAAAGGTCACGGCCGAAGATATGGCCACGACGACGGTCACCGCCGAGCCCATTCCCACGGCGGTCGACGTTTTCTTTGAGACCCCGAGGAAGGGACAAAGCCCGAGGAAACGGCTGAGCACCACGTTGTTCACGAGAGCCGCCGAGAGGATCTTTATTACGATCCCGGCAAATACGCTGTTCATTTCGTCTCCGCCTCCCCGCTGTTCTCCTCACGATTTCTGAAAATCATGCATCCCTTGTCGCCGCAGGTCGAGCACTCGCCGGCGCATCTGTGGTTCTCCGGCATATTTGTCGCCGACGGCGCTTTGAGCTTGTTCTGGAGCGCCGTGATTATCGCCAGGACAAAGAACGCGCCGGGCGCCATGACGAGTATCGAGACCGGCTCGTAAAACGACGGCATCACCTTGAATCCGAAGACCGAACCGGTACCGAAAAGCTCCCTCACCGCGCCAATAAGAGTCAGCGCGACGGTAAAGCCGAGACCCATGCCGAGCCCGTCGAAAAGCGACGCGACGGGCGGGTTTTTCGACGCGTAGCTCTCCGCTCTGCCGAGAATAATGCAGTTGACGACGATGAGCGGGATATAAAGCCCGAGCGACGCGTACAGTCCCCTTACATAGGCCTGCATAAGAAGATCCACCACCGTCACGAAGGACGCGACGATGACGATAAAGGCGGGCATCCTCACCCTTCCGGGTATCACTTTTCTGAGAAGAGAGATCATGAGGTTCGACATCATGAGAACGAGGCAGGTAGAGAGCCCCATTCCTATGCCGTTTATCGCCGAGGTCGTTACGGCGAGCGTCGGGCACATGCCGAGCATGAGAACGAACGTCGGGTTTTCCTTGATCAGGCCGTTATACAGTCTTTCAAAAATCACCTTCATTTTACTGCCCTCCGTATCCGAAAACAGTCCTGACAAAGTCCGCCGCGTAGTTTACCGAACCGGTTATCGCTTTGGTCGTGACCGTCGCTCCCGAAAGGGCGTCGATCTCGTTCTCCGCAGTCCTGCCGTTTTTGACCCATTCGACCGGGAAGGAGTCTATCCCTCCGAACTGCCCCTGCCACGTTACATCCTGGCACTTTGCGCCGAGACCGGCGGTCTCACTCATGGACGTGACCGTCATGCCGGTGATTTTCCCGTTTTTGTCGAACCCCAGCGAAATGACGATATCTCCGCCGTATCCGTTCGGGTTTGTTACCGAAAGGACGCAGCCGAGCTCGTTCCCTTCGCCGTCCCTGGCGAAGAGCGCGTCGGTAACTTTTATACCGTCATCGGACGCCGGGTATTCGTACTCTTTGTCTTCAAAATCCGATGCGGACTCAAATACCTTGCGGAAAGACTCGAGCCGTTCTTCAGCTTCGGCTTCGGCGATCCGGTCCTTCGTCGTCTCGTAAACCAGAGAAAGACAGACCGCGGATATCAGGACTATCGCGACGAGCACGAGAGTATCTTTGATTATCTTCTTACTCATTGATTTTTTTCCTCGCGCTTTTAACGCCGAAGGGGCGCGGATAAGTTAGTTTCTCAATGAACGGAGTCAAGAGGTTCGAAATGATTATCGCGTACGAAACGCCCTCCGTGGCTCCGCAGAACACTCTGATAAAGGCGGTCATAAGTCCGACGCACACGCCGAACAGGATTTGTCCCCAGAAAGTGACCGGGGTCGTCGCGTAGTCGGTCGCCATGTATACGGCTCCGGCGAGAAGGCCGCCGCCGAGCGCGTTGACGGCGAGATAGTTCCACGTTACCGGTATCCCGTTCATAAGGCTGAACAGCGCCACGAAAACGACCGTCGACCCGATTACGGTGAGCGGCGCGCGCGGACTCACCGTGCGCCTGATGAAAAGATACAGGGCGCCGATGATTATCGCGACGGACGACGTCTCCCCGATGGTACCCGAATGGGTGCCGATGACCATCGAGAGAAGATCGACGGTCTCGCCCGTCTTTGCGAGCGCAAGCGGGGTCGCCCCCGACACCGCGTCGTTCAGGATCGGGTAATTCGTCATAATCGCCGGAAACGAAATGAGAAGGAAGCATCTCGCGGCGAGCGCCGGGTTCATAAAGTTTGTCCCGATGCCGCCGAAGAGCATTTTCACTATGAGGATCGCGAAGACTCCGCCGATTATCGGGATCCACCACGGCGCCGTCGAATAAAGGTTCATCGCGAGGATCAGCCCCGTGACGACCGCGCTGAGATCCCCGATCGTAACGGGGAGCTTCATGAGCTTCTCATAAACGAATTCGGTCAGCACGCAGGACGCGACACTTATCGCTATGACGAGAAGAGCTCTCCAGCCGAAGAGCCAGACGCCGACGCCGAGCGGCGGGATAAGCGCGATTATCACGTCGAGCATTATGCTTGACGTCGATTCTTTCGTTCTCACGTGCGGAGAGATCGAGACGTTCAGAAGATTCATTTTTTCCTTCCCGCCTTTCTCTCTATGATTATCTGCCGCTTGGCGATGGCTATCGACTGAGATATACGCCTCTTGGCCGGGCAGATGTAAGTGCAGCAGCCGCATCCGATGCATTCCATGCCGTGAAGCCTTTCGAATTCGGCGTATTCTCCGGCGTCGGCGGCGTTTTTGAGCTTGATGGGCATGAGCCGCTCGGGGCAGGTAGTCAGGCATTTGCCGCACCTTATGCACTCCATGGGGGAGTACTGAGCCGTTTCATCCTTTGAGATCGCGAGGATGCAGGACGTCGTTTTCGTCACGGGTATATCGAGCCGATAGACCGCGGCGCCCATCATCGGACCTCCGAATATGACCTTTGTCGGCTCGGTTTTATAACCGCCGGCGGCCGCAATGATATCCTCGGCGCTCATTCCGATAGGCGCGTCGAAATTCGACGGCTCGCTGATCGCCTCTCCCGTCACCGTCACGACACGCCTGACGAGAGGGATCCCGTCGCAGACGGCGTCCGCTATCGCGCACAGCGTCGAGAAATTGAACACCAGGCATCCGGCGTCCGCCGGGAGCATTCCAGAGTTGACCTTTCTGCCCGTAAGCGAATATATTATCACCCGCTCCCCGCCCTGCGGATACTTTTCTTTCAGAGGGACGACCGTGATGTTGTCAAATCCGGCGGCGGCCGCCTTTACGGAGGCGATGCCGTCCTTTTTGTTGTTCTCGATCCCGAAAACGCCTTTTGATCCCGGGAACATCCTGAGGACTATCCTCATTCCGAGAACGGCGCGCTCCGGCTTTTCGAGCATGAGACGGTGATCGCAGGTTATATAGGGCTCGCATTCTGAGCCGTTGCAGATAACGTAATCAATTTTCGAGGGATCTTTCGGCGTGAGCTTGACGGCGGTCGGAAAGCCCGCGCCGCCCATCCCGACGATACCCGCTTTTCTCACGGCGGCGACCGTTTCTTCAGCCGACAGGGCCTCCCAGTCGCGCTTTTCGCCGTAGCCGGGGACCTTTTCAAACAGCCCGTCGCTCGTCACGACAACGGCGGTCGCGCTCTCTCCGTTCTGACAGATACGAGGACCGATCTCCTTTACGGTGCCGGATACGGAGCTCAGGATATCGGCGGATACGAAACCTCCGGCCTCGCAAAGGGTCTGTCCGACGAGCACCCTGTCGCCCACTTTGACCGAGGGGACGGCCGGGGCGCCGATATGCTGATTAGTCAGGAAAATGAAGTCTCCCCCGGGATACAGCGACCGTATCGGCGATCCCGAGGCGAGCTCTTTTTTCGCGCGGGGATGCACCCCGCCTAAAAAACTCTTTAGCATCAGTTGTTCCTTGGATATTAAAAACGTTTTTGCACGGGGTCAAAGTCCACGCCCCGCGCACAGTTGTCACAATTATATCACCCGGGGGAGTTTATGTCAAGAAAAAACGACCTTCCGAGCGCCGGGCGCTTGCATAAAAACGGATAGGGTGGTATAATACGTCAGTTTCACGAACATCGGAGCCATATCATGATACTTGACAGAATTGAAAACGCCTGGAAATACGAAGCCGCGTTTCCGGGGATAGAAAAATCGGCAGCCGCCGCGGCGGAAATACCCGCGGCTGAGATCTTTCAGGGCAGAGAGCCGGTTTTCCCGGCCGTGGGAGCGCGGATAAACTTCGGGGAATTCGAGACGAGCCCGGTCCCGGAAACGCTCAGATACGAGGCGCACAGAGAAAACACCGACGTGATGATCCTCGCCTCCGGATCCGAAAAAATATATTTCGCCGACCTTTCCGACCTGAAAGTGACGGATGAATATTCCGCCCCGTCGGACGTGCTTTTCGGAAACACTGACGAGCCGGCGGGCTTTGTTGTGCTCAGGCCGGGCTTTTTCGCGATCTTTACCCCTAACGACGCTCACGCGCCGGGGTTGGAAGCCGACGGGCTGCCCTGCCGGGTAAAAAAGCTCGTCATAAAGCTGAAAAACCGATAACAGTAAAACGTCCCCGTGCGGAAAACCGCGCGGGGACGTTTGACTGTAATTGACTATTGACCGGGTTTTCCCGATAAAATTATCCCGGGGCGGAGAGCCGCCCCGGGATGCGGGTTCAGTTTTCTTTTTCGTCCGTGAAGCTGTCCCCGAGATGATATTCGGGGAGAGAATCGTCGAATTTCTCGCGCTTCGTGATCGGTCCGAGTATCATTGACGGAACGTAGTCCTCGTCCTCGAGATCGATCTCGATTTTCGTCTCAGCCGGACGCTGGTCGCGGCTCCCGCGCTTTTTGCGGCGGTTTTTGCCGGACTTGCCGGCTCCGCTCTGCCCGCCGTCCACAATGACCATGACGCGGCGGTTGCTGTCGACTCCTATCGAGTTCGTCGTCACACCGTCGATACCCTGTATCTCCGAATGGATGATACGGCGCTCGTAGGGCGACATCGGTTCGAGAGTTATGTTAGTCCCCGTGCGGAGAGCTCGCTCGGCCGTGCGTTTCGCGAGACGGCGGAGGGTCTCCTCGCGCCTTACTCTGTAATCCTCCACGTCGAGCGAAATCCTCGTGTACTCGGGGTCGTCGTCCTCCGCGCGGCGGTTTGCCGCGAGATTCGTGAGGTACTGAAGAGCGTCGAGCGTCTCGCCGTGATGTCCGATGAGAACACCCGCGTCCTCTCCCGAAATGTTGATTACGTACTCGCGCTTTGCTCCCTCGACGGGGGCGACCGCGGCGTCGGCGTAAATATCCATATCCCGTATGATCTGCCTGACAAACTCAAGCCCGTTCTGCTGCGCCGGGGAAACGTAACAGACCCTGACGACTGCGTCGCTGTCGCCTATGCCGAGAAAACCCTTTTTCGGCTCCTCGACGATCTCGTACGTTACGTCTGATAACGCGACGCCGAGCTGAGACGCGCCCTGTTCCACCGCTTCATCGACTGATTTCGCGGTGATGGTAACTTCTTTTTTCAATTCTGACTCCGATTTGGGTTATATACTCAGTCCTTGAGCTTTGCCGGGGGAATCACTCCGCCGTCATCGCCCTTTCCGGACCTGTCTTCCTTGTCATCGCCGTTATCCTCTTCCTCGGGGAGAAGATCGATACGGTGCGCGGCGACCTTGCCCGCCGCCTTTTTGCGGTCGATACGCTCGGCCTTGCCGGGCTTGTAAAGCTCTCTCGATGCCGCTTTGTAGTCCTCTTCGCTGAACTCCGGGAAGGGATACATCAGCTTGAGGATAAACTGCTGAACGAGGGCGAGCACGCTCTGGTAGATCCAGTAGAGAACGAGCACCGCCGGCACCTGGAACGCGACGAACGTGGTTATCGCGGGCATGGTGAACTGGAGGAACTTCATCGAAAGGTCGGCGTTCGGGGCGTTCTCGGACTTTGGCGGCTGATACATCAGCTTTTTGTTGATCCAGATCGACGCGAGAGAGATTATCAGGTTGATCCCCGGGAAAATCCACAGAAGCCCCGGCTTTGTTATCGACGCGTATTCCGAAAGATCGATGGCCCCGCCGAAAAGCGTGAAATCGGTGAGGTCCCTTTCGGTGAAATCGTCGCTCAGCATGCCCTCTCCCTTGAAAAGATCGATGCCGTTGAGCCGTATAATCTTGACTACGTCGATGCCGGAGCGGAACGCGACGCCCGTCTTCTTTTCGGCTGTATCTTCCTTGATTTTTTCAGCGTTGCTCTCGACGGATTTTCTTACGTTTTCATCGAGACCTTCCGTCGTGAGCTTGCCTTCGTTATACAGCTCGCAGATGTGATATCCTATGTTGTTGAAATTGTCCTTAGGGACGTGGCTGATGAATCTCAGGGGATTGAGGACCGCCTGATAGACCGCGAGGACTATCACGAGAGTGAGGATCATCGGAAGACATCCGCCGTATGGGCTGTAGTTTTCCGACTGATAGAGCTTCATGAGCTCTTCCTGAAGCTTCTGAGAATTGCCCTGACCCGAATAACGGTTGCGGAGCGCCTGCTCCTTGGGACGGAGAGACGCCTGTTTGACCATGTTTTTCTGCTGTTTTATCCCCACGGGGAAAAGGATCAGCTTCGTGACGAGCGTAAATATGAGAAGCGCACCCGCATAGTTCGGGATGAGCTTATAGCAGAAACTAAGCAGATACCCGAAGGGTATGGCAAGAAAATCCATTATGTAAATGCCTTTCGGTAGTTATTCTTCTGTTACTTCCGAGCCGCCGAGCCGATTTTTTTCGTATCTCTTCGGCACGTAATCGATTCCGCCCCTGCTGAACGGATTGCACCTCATAACCCTCCAGACGGCGAGCGCGCTTCCGCGGAGCGCCCCCCATTCGTTTATCGCGTCGATTGCGTAGGACGAACAGGTGGGGTAGTATTTGCAGCACGGCCTGCGCTTGAGCGGCGAGAGCGCGCGCTGATAAAACCGTATAAGACCGGTCAGGATCTTTTTCATTTCGCAATTGCTCCGCTCGGCGCTGTTTCTGATGAAACGGCGGGCGAAAAGCCCGCCGCGAACGTTTCAGTCATCCCGCCGGACGCCGTCCCCGGCAATCAGACCGAGCTTTTCAAATGCCCGGCTGATGTGCTCGTACATATCAGATGAGGAGGCTTCGGCCGCCCCCTGACGGGCCGATATGACGATGAGATTACCCGTTCTTATCCCGTTCTCCGAAACCGCCCTGCGGTATCCTTCCCTCATCACGCGTTTACAGCGGTTGCGCGTAACCGCGCCTCCGATCTTTTTGCTGACGGCGAAACCGATTCTGTTGAGATATTCCTTGCGCGGGTTTTCGTTCATCAGCCGGCGTGCGGCGTAGTCGCGCAGGACAAAAACACCGACGAGCGGCGTGACGTATCTCCTGCCCTTTCCGTACGTTTTTACGAAAAGGTGGTTTTCCTTGATCGCAAATTCCTTCACGGCGGGTCACGGAACGGCGTTTATCAGTGGGTGAGTCTGATCCTTCCCTTTGCGCGTCTTCTCTTGAGCACCTTGCGTCCGTTTGCAGTGCTCATTCTTTTTCTGAATCCGTGTTCCTTGGATCTGTGTATTTTCTTGGGCTGATATGTTCTGAGCATTTTCTTTTCTCCTTTTGTCCCGGAAAGCGCGCCGTTTCGCCGCTTTTTTGCCCTTCGGTGCCGCGCACGTTCCGTAATGTCATAGTCGCGTAGCGTATATTATACAACATTTTTTCCGGCGTGTCAAGCGGTTTTTTCTGTTAAATCAAAAAGGGCTCTCACGCTTTCCGCTCCGTCGTATGAACTGTCTCAGCCGTCCCTTCTTACCGAAACAAGCCCGTCCGCCCGGATAAACGCTTCGGCGAATTCTTCGCGATCCGGTTTTACGTAAACGTTCCAGGTCCTCTCAGCGAGCGCGGGGATGAGTTTTCTCGCGATCTCAAACTCCGCGTCCGCTCCCTCGATCGGGTCCATTTTAGTGAGGTTGTCGCCCCACGCGCATATCTGCCCTCCGATGACCTTTTCGGTAGGTTCGACGGAAAGCCCGCCGAACGCGTGAGAACAGTCCCACCAGTGGTTCCAGAAGAAAACTCCCCAGTCGAGCACTTCGTCCTGTTCCCAGTGCGGGGAGGGAGTGACGATATAGAGAGGCCGCCACGCGGCGTTTATGACGCTGAATCCCCCGTCGAGCAGATCGGTCGTCGACTGATAATAGTTTTCCCATGAAAAGACAAGCACGCGTTTGTCGATCTTATCGTTCCATTCTTTCGGAAACCCCTCCCAGACTACGGGAGTGCGTCCCTTTGAGAGGATCATGCCGGTAAGGCGCCTTATATATTCCCCGTAAAGATCGCGTTCGTCCTTCAGTCCGTGGGCTTCTCTCCATAAAACAGTTTCGGGACAGGCGTTCCAGTTCGAAATCGCCGCCTCGTCGCCGCCTATGTGGATCAGATCCGAGTCGGGGAAAAAGCCGCAGAGCTCCGAGTAAAGCGCGTCAAGCCCTTCAAACGCCCGGTCGGTCGCCTCAATGACCCCGTTCGAGCCGAATATTTCGGGATACGCCTCGTTGAACGGCCTGCAGTGACCGGGGGCGTCTATCTCGGGGACTATCTTAACTCCGCGCGCCGCCGCGTATCGGGCGACGTCCGATATCTCCTCCTCGGTGTAGTGTCTCCCCGGAGTCGGGAGCTTCGGGAATACGCGGCTCGGAAGAGTGTAGCTTTCGTTGTCGGTGAAATGGAGCTGCAGGACGCTCATCCCGTAAAGCCAGAGAACGTCAATATAGTCGTAAATGTATCTGACGGGATGCCACTGACGCGCGAGGTCGAGCATGAATCCGCGCCACGCCCTGTCGGGTTTGTCCCCGGAAATCAATCCGGGAACGGAGAGCGCGGCGCCTTCCCTCCGGGCAAGCTGGAAAAGCTTCGCGAGGGCGTGGTTCGCGCCCGGAAGTCCGCCCGCAAGAATTGTGATTTTCCCGCCGGAGGGCGATACGCCGTATTCCTCAGCGGAAAGGGACGGATCGTATCTGAGATTTATATCGCCTCCGGACGGCGTCTCGTTCAGCCCGACCCCGAATACCCTTTCGACGTTTTCGATAAACGGCCGGATTGCCTTTGACAGGCATCCCTCGGGATCCCCGTCGGCGGAGACGGAGCGCACGGCGACCGGTTCTCCTTTTATTATCGATTTTTTAGTATGAGGTATCGTCAGCATGATGTTTCTCCCTGTTTTTGATTCATTTTCGGACATGTTTTTTGTCCGAGAGGTAAAAAATGGTATTGCCACGGCGTAAAGTTTATTATATAATGTAGGCAGCCCGTCGGTCCCGCTGCTATTTTATCAGCAAAAACGGGTTTTGTCAACAAGAAGAGGTGTTTCACTGATATGAAAAAAATCATTGCGCTGATCGCGGCCGTCGCGATAATCGCCGCCGCCATCCCGTTTTCCCTGCCGGTATCGGCCGCTCAGGCGCCGCAGATATTCACGGGCCAGAAAAGCGGCACGACCAATGAGCTCAAAAACTCCGCCGGAAAAAACACCGGCGTAAAATGGTCCGAGATAATCCTCGAAAGCGGCGCGTGGGGCTCGAGCGAGGCAAAGGTCAATATGATAGAGTTCGATCTCTCGAACACACACCTGTCGTTCGAAGCCGTGAACAACGGGAAATATTTAACGAGCCAGGCGAAGGTCTCGGCGTCGGCTTCGGCGTTCAACTCCGCAAATCCCGGGAAAACAGTACTCGCTGCGGTGAACGGAGACCTTTGGCTTGTCAAGAGTCAGTATCAGAATACTATCCGCAGCGAGGACGATGACGATGGAAACGGGTACAAGAACACGCTTTACGTGTCCCGCGGCGTCCTCATGATGGACGGCGAACTCTGGGCGTCGGCGCAGATAGATCAGGAAAATCTCGATTCCACGACTTTTGAAAAGGGTCAGCCGACGGAAGAGCGTCCCGCGTTTGCAGTCACGAGCTCAAACCAGCCCTTCGTGGGATCTCCCGTTTTCGCCTTTTCCATGACGGTGAACGGCAAGACGGTAAAGGCGGACGGGCTTAACCGTCTCCCGGCGAGAAACGCGATAATCATTTACAATCAGCGCGTAGGAGTCTCGAACTACGCTCTTGACGACGCATATGAGGTCGAGATCGACGTGAGCGGCTCCGACGCGTTCAGAGTCAACGGCACGGTCAGCGGAACGGTCTCCGCGGTTTATCCGGCAAACTCGGGAACGAGGCCGGGCATTTCTCCCGGAAAGCTCGTGCTCACCGCCCGCGGGAACAGGGTAAGCGATCTGAGAGACAATTTCGCCGTCGGAAAAACCGTCTCGATAAAATGCACCGTCACGGACCGGTTCGGCGACGTATATACGAAAATGTGGCCGAACGTCGTCGACGCGATGGGCGGGTGGATGCAGCAGCTCAACTCGAAGATCCCCGTCACGTTCAACACCTTACAGACGAACTATCCGACGACAATGATAGGAATAAAGGACGACGGCAAGGTCGTTTTCCTTACCGTGACCTCTCAGACCGACAAGAGCCGCGCGGCGCTCCGCTACGATCTTGCCTACCGCTTCTGCTGCGAAGCGGGATTCAACAGCGTTTTCTATCTCGACGGAGGCGGGTCCACGACCTGCGTGACGCTTGAAAACGGCTCTTATACCGTCAGAAACAAGTGTTCCGACGGGAACGAGCGTTCGGTCATCAACTCCGTCGCGGTATGCTGGAACGACGAACCGGTCTGCTCAAAGCAGGGGAGTCTCGGCTACATAACAAACAAGGGCGCCGACATGGTCTCGGCCTCGCCCGTCCATTTCGACTACGCCTGGGCGCTCCTTTCGACAAGTCTTTCGTACAGCAACTCGATAGGCGCGTACACGACGAAAAGCTTTGACGGGGTGAACGCCTTCCAGGTAACGGCAAAGGGAGCCGACCCGTATTTCCCGATCCATTTCACGACCCACGCCGCGATAAATGCGCAGGACTATCCGTATATGGTGTTCAAGGTAAGGACTGACCTCAACCGGCAGTCGTCCCTGCGGCTGTTCCTTCAGTGCGGAAAAGACGAAAACGCCACCGGGGCGGTCACTATATCCGAGACGCTCAGGGGCGCGGACGCCGGATGGCAGTATCTCGTATACAACCTGGGCGGCCTCGGAGGCTGGACAGGCCGGGTAAACAACATCAGGGTCGACCCGTTCGATGGGGGAGAATCGACGTACAGCTCGATATTCATCGCAGGGATAACCCTCTGCAGATCACTTGAAGAAGCAAACAGGGTCAAAGACGGCTGGCTCCCCGAGGGCGCCGTCGAGGACAGTCTTCTCTACCTTTCCTCGGGAGGAAAGCAGGGCGTGCGCAAGAACAAATACACCGTTAAGTTCGTAAACGACGACGGCAGCGTGCTCCAGACCTCGGAGGTCAATTACGGTGAAAAACCCTCCTACACCGGGGATACACCGGAAAAAGCGCCGACCGCGAAGGACTCGTTCACCTTCTCCGGCTGGTCACCCGCAATAACCGCAGCGACGGCCGACGCGACGTACAAAGCGACCTTCAGATCCACTCTCAACAAATATACCGTCCGGTTTCTGAACGAGGACGGCACAGAGCTGCAAAGCGTTCAGGTCGAGTACGGAAAAACGCCATCGTACAGCGGTCAGACGCCGGAAAAAGCGGCGGACGATAACTTCTCCTACACATTCTCGGGATGGGAGCCGGCTGTTTCAAAGGTGTCGGGAGACGCGACGTACACCGCGGTATTTGAGGCGATACCCGTTTCGCCCGGCTCGGAATCCGATTCCGTAACGGACGAACAAGACACGTCGGACGTCGAAACGGTCACTGCCGAGCCGGATACCTCGGATATCGTAACGTCGGAAAGCGGGACCGTGACGGACGAGCCCGGCACAAATCCGGCAGATACCTCGGCTCCCTCGACCTCCCCGGGTAACTCCGAAACGAAACAGCCCGAGGAATCGACGTCTCAGTACGTCATAAGCGAAAGCCGCACCGGACTTTACGTCGTTATCGGCATTATCGGGGCGCTCGTCATCGCCGCCGGCGCGATCCTGATCGTCAGAGCAAGAAACAACGCCGTAAAATGAATCACAGACGCTTCTTAACGTTTGTTCTGCTGATCTTCCTGACGCTCTGCTGCTTTTCATGCGTGCATAACGGTTATCGGCAGGAAACGACCGGAACGTTCGCCGAAACGGAGGCGGGGCCAGAACCCGTGACTTTCACCGTTTCTCCGACAGACACGTATCCCGTAAAGCTTCCCGAAACTCCCGAGGACGTCGCCGCGTTGATATGGCTCCTCACGACAGAAGCCGACGCAGTGAAAGACAACCGCTCGGATCTCACGGAGCTTGCATATATCGGATACTGTTCTCTTTCGGAAGAGGACAGAGCGAGGATCCCCGACGCCGACAAACTTCCTGCCCTGCGCGATGATGCCGCAAAGCTTAACATCGTAAAAAAGTATTCCGACACGCGGATAGATCACTCCAGACTTCAGATAGGGACCTACTGGGTACGTCTTGCCGACCCGGAGCATCTGGCCGAGATCAAAGACTGCGGGTTCGATTTCGTCTGGCAGCCCCCGGGCGGGGCCGAAAACCTGAGAAACTTTTATGACGCCGGCCTCGGAGTCATGGAATTTATCGGTGAAATGTTTATCCCCACCCGCCTCAGCGAAGACTGCGTGACCCCCGAAGGGCTCGCGGAATATGACAGAATCCTTGAAGGGCAATGGGAGGAGACCTATCCCGCTGTATGGGGCTTTTATCAGATGGACGAGCCGTCCGCGGCTATGTTCAATATCATTAAAAAGAACGGCGAGATCCTCAAAAAACACATGCCGGGAATGACGCATATAATCAATCTTTTCCCGGGAACCGCGGCGGACTTCGCTCTCGGAGGAGAAGGAAACGCCCCGATCGACTATGAAACGTACATAAACGTGTTTGCTGATCCGGACGCTTTCGACATGATCTGCTACGATCACTACCTGTACGATTCGCATGCAGGATTTGCCGGAGCGATCAAAAATCTTATCACCGTCTCCGAAACAGCCGACAGAAACGGTATGGATTTCTGGATCATACTCGCCGTATACGGCAAAACGGGACCTCTCACAACGGAACAGCTCAAACTGCAGGCATACACCGCGATGGCGTACGGGACTGAAAACATCTCATACGCTTGCTGGACAGCCGACGGATGGGGATCGTCAAGCGTTCTTACGAAATCCGGCGCTAAAACGGTGACGTACGACAGACTTAAGGAAACCGTTGCGGATCTCAAAGCGTTTTCGCCGATATACATGAAATACTCTCACGAGAGCTCCGCTCTGCTGATAGGAGCAGATTATTACAACCGGACGGACATTTTCCCGTCCCCTCAATACGGCAAGATCGCCGAGACGCACGGGCCGGATTCGCTCGGCTCCGAAAAATTCACGTCGGTTTCGGTTTCCGACAATGAGTTCGCGATCACCGGACTTTTCAAAAAAAAGACCGGCACGGACGGCGAGGGGCTATTCAT
>JAFTDQ010000122.1 GCA_017454075.1 Clostridia bacterium | reverse complement strand
ATCAGTAAATCCAACATTATAATTTCCTGCAGGTGTATTTCCCGCAACCGAATAGGTCGCGGTAATTATGCTTTCTCCGGCAGAGAAATTTACACCTGTCCATGTGTCTTCACCCCACATTACGGCTCCGGTTGAATGATCGGCGTAATTCATACCAGTGAGCGTAATACTCGAGGACGTAATTGACTTAAGAGTCACGTTGCCGGTAGAGTCAGCCGTCGACAGTGTTCCCTGAATAGCTTCAAGATTAACTCCGTTAACACTGAGAAAACTAATCGTCACGTCCTGAGCTTCAGAACTTTTCGTCACGCTTTCACCGACCAGTTCAAAATCTGTCGAATCAAGCGCAAATGATGTTTGTGGAATCAGAGTTACCATCATAAGCAAGCTGAACAGTAACGCCAATCCTATTTTCCTGTTTCTTTTCATTATTTTTCTCCTTAAAGGAAATTAATACAAGATTACCACGAAAAAGCGAGGTATGCGGCTTTGTCACTCTGAAGCAATGCTCTCGAAAGCCTTGTTCTATCGGTGACATTGAACGACCCATTTTCATCCATATCGGCAACAAAACGCGTCAAGCCCTCAAACTTGAGATATGCTGTCGCAGTAGGCTGAAGCAAGCCCCTCGAGATATAAGTCCTGTCAAGGACGGTTATATTGCCGTCTCCATTAACATCCCCCTTCACCGCGACGACGATCGAGATATCATCGCTGAAGTTTGCGGGGCAGCTGAACTGATAGACGTTCGCGTTCTCGGTGGGAACGGCGGTCAGGCGCGTATACGTCCCGTCGCCGTTGTCGATCGCGATGACGCAGGCCTTCGCGCACTCAACCGTGAACACTCCGTAGGCGCTGTCGGTCACGGTAACGGTCGCGAGCTTGGTGCTCGTCCCCGTCGCGTTGATGAAGTTACCGATCTTCAGCCGCTCGGCGACCAGCTTCGTTGTTATATCGAGCTCGGCCTCTACGTCTGTCACTCCGGTCAGATCGATCGTAACAGTATCGCCGTTTCGCGAAGCCGATCCGCTTCTTGCCATAAAGCTGTCAATAACGTATTCCGCACCTTCCGGTTTTGACCAGGAGTAACTGTCACCCTCGACGTAGTGGATTTCCGTTTCAGACGACCACCCGTTATAGTCGTTCAGAACCACGATGATCTTGTGGTCGTACTCGTAGACCTCAAGTTTAGCCGTAACATCGGAATCGATTCCGGTGAGAGTAACGAGCTGTACACCCTCGCCGATCGCCGCGCCTCCGTTGACGATCGCGGCACCTGTGATTTCGGCTCCGGCAATGACCGTGTTTTTCAAACTTGTAAAGTCAAGCCCGGCAACGTTGAAACGAATTGATTTATCACCGACGCTGACCGTAACGTCTTCGTCCTCCATATTGGCGTACTGGGTCTTAAGAACGTTATCATCCTGATCCGTGAATACGATTTTGTATATGAAAGGAGTAAGAGCAAGCGTAACAGACTCGTCCGAGTTTATGTTCGCAACGGTGAACTGAGATTTCCCGTTTGAAGCGGGATAACTGTTCGTCGCGCCGCCGGCATGCTCTCCGTATCCGCTCTGGATTATATAGCGCGCTCCGCCAACCCCCTCGTCTATGGGATAGTAGGTCGCGCTGTTTTCCGTACCGGTAAGGAACGTCGTTTTAATTTCAACGCCGTCGTTCCACGTCACCTTGTAGGTGAACGCCGTGAGATCGACTATTACCTCGGCCGCTCCACCGTCAACGTTCATCACGCTGACGTCGGTTGCAGTGAAGGTGACGTCTGCATTTGCGCAGGAAGCGTCTGAAATATAGTACCGCGCTCCGCCGACGCCTTCGTCAGTTGCGGTATACGTTACCGTGCTGCCTTGGCCGTAATATTTTATGGAAAGGGCAACGTCGGACGTGTCTTTAAAAATCACAACGGCGTCAAAGTGAACCTTGTCCGCTGATACGTCAACGTCGGAACCGATGCCGGACACCGTTATCGTCGCCGTCCCGGTCGGATCGATCGGGTTGGTGTAAGACACAGTTCCGGTGCCGTTCGACACGGTCGCTCCGTTGAGGGCGTATCCGGGCTCGAGTGTGAAGACGGCGTCATCGCCGATCTCGACGTATTTAGTCTGGCCGTCAGCCGTCACGACGTAATCGTAATGGAGAACCGAAACGTTAACGGCAAGATCTTTGTCAATACCGTTCAGCGCCAGATTTGTGGGCGTCGCCGAAACGGTCGCAGCCGTCGAAGACGTCGTTATCGAAGCGTCTCCGAAGACGTAGTTGCTGCCGAGCGCGGAATTCGCAAGATTTATGGAGTCCTCGCTGTTTACGAAGCTCGGAGCGAGCGACGGACCGTCCGTCGTGTACGTGACCTTATAGTCTTTGTGAGCGAGGGTAACGTTGACGACAACGCCGCTTGTGTTGACCCCGGTCACTGTGAGGATGTCTGTATTGTTCTGATAACCGACGATGTTGCTTCCGGTAATCTCAACGCTGTCGATTACGTACCAACCATCTGCTGGCTTTTCGGGAGCGTAGATAGCCGTCCAAACTTCATTTATCTGAGTAGAGAAGATCGTAACCGTGTCCGCTGCATTGTCGGGATAAGTCACGTTGACCGTTACCGGCCAGGAGTCGGCGTTTGCCGTCATGCTTACCTCAACGTCTTCCGTGATATCGGAAAGCGTCAGAGTCGTGGTCTTTCCGTAAATCGCAGCAGCAGTAGCTCCGTCAGCGGGCGTCACGACCGCCTCAACGGCGCAGTCCTGATCCCAAGCGTAGGAAGCGGCGTTGCCTTTGATATAGGAAGCCGTCGTCTTATTTGCCTCCGGTTCGATCCAGATTATGCGATGGTCGTATGATCGAATCGTAAGAGCAATCTTTATATTTCTGTCAATGCCATGGAAGTCGATGAATTCCCAGCCGTCGGCGATATCGACGTTCTTGTTGGATGCCACGCCGCCTATCGTGTGATTACCGTCATATGTAATCGCAGAGGACAAATCGTTATCGTTTGTGTCTGTGATCGAAGTCACGCCGGTGATGAGATAACGCTGTCCGTCAACAATAAGCGTACCGTCAAGGTCGATATTACTGTTATACGCGTAATCGGTGTAATGTATTACGCTGTTGTTCTCATCGGTCAGGGTATAGTCGACCTGCCACTGATACCAGCTGTCGTATTCTCCGTTTCCGTGAGTATCGACCTCCGGAGTTTTGGAATGGTACGTACCGTTCTCAAAACTGCTGACATCCGTCTCGCCGTACATATAGCCGAGGACAGGGAGAGTCTGAATCTGCTCAAAGCTCGCAGAACTCTCTAGTATATAGAGGCCGCTTGAAGCGCTGCCGGGGTGATTGATTATCGTTCCAGTACCGCGGATGACCATATCGTCGGCCACGCCGCCGTTGTTCGTCGTGAACACGTTGCTGTAAGCCTCGACGGTGCCGTAGACCTCGAGAACGCCGCTGTGTGTCGGCTCGGTGCGGATCTGCTCCGTGCCGTTCGCAACCGTATAGCGGATTGGAACGATCTTTTTGCCTTTATTGCTCGGGCCGCCTACGTAGCCGTTCTGCCAGTCGTCAAGACGCCAGATATGGACCTTCGCCGTGTCGGCGATGACGACCCCGGCATTCTCTTCAACGACTATGCGCGTGTCCGGCAGGACCATATAGCCGTACTGAAGGGTCGTTGTGCCCTCGCTGGCTATTATGTCCATGTTGTTTGTCAGACCGAGAAGCCACTTTGCCGACGCAACCGTCGCAATGCTGAGAACGTCAACCGTTATGGCCTTTGCGGTCATATCGCCGTGGACGTCGTAGGTAATGCGGTCCGTCGGGCCGTTAAAGCGCCGCTCGATATACCCGTTTGCCATCGTGAAGAGCGTATCGCCTTCACCTATGAAGCCGGCGGGAACGTTGGCAAGAACTTTGGTATTGCCCATGCTTGCGGTCAGATGACCGTAGACATAGGCCATAGCGCCCGAATAAACGCGATAATCAGACTCAACGTTCTGAACGTAATACTGTGAAAAATAGAATGATTTTTCAAGGTTGTCGTCCGCAGCATTATTCCAGCTCATGGCGTTTGAGCCGCCGCCCCAGTCGGTCATCTGAAGGACCTCATAGGAGGTCCCGCCGGAATTGACGTTCACCCGGCCCGGACCCGCAATATAACCGTAGGTCCGCAGCTCGCCGCCGTTCTCAACGTTCAGCGTGCCATCAAGACTGATAAAGCCGTAGTCTCCGGCGGCGCCGCCCATGAATGAGGTTGCGTTGTTCGCGTACGCGCAGGCGTTGATATTCAGTTTGCCATTTACTGTAAAGGTGACTCCTGCAGGAACCGTCAGGATCTTATATGCTTCGCCGGGTACTGCCACGGAGAATCCGGGACCGTCGGCGAATGAGCCGGTGTCCTGATCGTTATACGGAACGAGGAACTTAACTCCGCTAGGAAGAATATAATTGATCGCACCGCCATCTGATTCAAGGACTCCGTTGGCAAGCGTGTCGCCCTTTGCGGCAAGTTCAGTCGCCGTTGAGGCAAACGAATAATCTTTTTTAAGAATTATAGGAGCGTTTGCGCCCTGTGCGGCCGAAACAGCTTCGACCCACGAAATATAGCGTGTCCCGTTAACGTCGAACGCCCTGACCTGAGTTTTGGGAAGGAAATTCGCTACGACCGTGCTGCCGCTGCCGTAGGCGCGGGTGCTTATGCCCGATTCGTATGACAATACATTGTCGCCGTTTGACCAAAAGTCAAAATTGTAATCATTGTCTCCCGAGGCGCTCAGAGTAAAACCGTTTGCCGGGAGATAGGAGAAGCTTTTGTCCTCTCCGCCCGCAGTCACCGTTTCTGTGACTGTAACTGTTGCTCCTTCCGCCGCGGCAGGATCAGAGTCCGGGATAACGGCCGTCGCGGTGTAGGAGCCGTAATGCGGAGCCTCAAGGGTGATCTCCGCCAATTCATCACTATCTCCGCCCGCAAAGAAGTTCGAGATGATGACGCCGGCAGAGGGGTCGTTGCCCAGGTTCGGCTGCGTCTTCAGAGAGATGTAGAAGCAGCCGGCGGGGGCAAATCCCGTTTCGGGGTCGTCCGCCGGGCGTACGGATTCCTGATCGCCGCTATCTCCGTTGTACTGCGAGGGCGCGGTGCCGGTATATGGCGCCAGCGTGAACTCAAAATCCGCCGAGAGGTTCTGGTCCGGCTCATCCGCGTCCATGGTGTCCAGCGCCGTGACGCCGTCCGGGGTCACGACCGAGGCGATGCTGTGTGCGCTGAAGCCTGCATTTGAGATGGACTGGATGTGGAAGCTGACGTTCACGTCATTTTCCGTCAGATTGTAGAAGTAGACGCGGACGTCGTTTTGCGCCTCACCGAGAAGGACCATCATGATGTTGCCCATGCCGGTGCCGGAGGGCATTTGAGCCGTACCGAGATAGCCGTACTCGCCCATTCCTTCAAAGTCCGTGCCTGCCGTCGAAATGCTCGGGCCAGAATACGCGAGTGTGATCGTCTCCCCGTCTGTCAGCCAGTCAAAGGCTGACCAGGGATTCACATGACCAAAAGGACTAGGCAGATCTCCTTCTGTCACAAAATCTCCGTATATATACGCTGTGAGATCGCCGGCGGAACGCGGCCCCGCCACTTCGTTGTACGCTATAGCCGAGGTAGTCAGAGTTATCCCCGGCACAAGCGACAATAAAATTGAAAGACTCAGTATAACGCAAGTGAGTTTTTTTGGTTTGGTCATTTACAAACCTCCCTTTTCGTTGACAAATTGATCTGTAATAAATGAAAACTATCAGTCAAAACCTGCATAGGTGAGCGCACTGCTGTTTCTGAACTGTAGATTAAGCGTACCGTCGAGCGAGAAGCCGCGGCTCGCGCTTGTATAGCCGCTCTTTACCTGATCTCCGTCAAGATAAACGATCACCGAAACGTCGAGTTCCCTGTTTCTCTGTATAGTCGTAACAGCGTTACTCGCTATCTCAGAGCCTAATGTGAGAATCCCTTCGTTTGCCGTTGCCGCCTGATTGACGTTGTAAAGACGAATCTGTCCTGTCACAATGTCCCCCTTAACGGTTTGAACCATCGGGACACCGACTGCTTGTATCTGCCCGTCGGTCAAAGCAAAAACGATCCTAAGACAGCCGAGAATGGCGGAAACCTGCGCGTCGCTTAGGTCAATAGCCCTTGTAAAACTGAACGTACTGCCGTTCCCCTGGCATGATTCGTCGAAAAGCTCAGCGCTTTGGGAATTTGAGCCCGTCTGTCCGGTCAGTCGATCAATACCATCGCGTTCAAGGATCAGAGATCCGTTTTCATTTGACAAAAACGCAAGATCAATCTGATAACCGTAGGCGTTGACGCCGAAACGGTTAATCTCAAGAGGAACCGTTCCGGAAGTTTGTAATTCTGAGACCGCCGTGTAAATCTGTCCGAGAGTCCCGGTGTTCGTCTGTTCGTTATATTGGCTCAGACTGCTGGTATTTTTGCTTGTAACCTTCAAATCGTACGTATATGTTTTTTCGGTGTTGGCAATGAGATTGGAAAAAATGAAATCAGACTGAAGTGTTGCTGTATAATCGCCCACGACGCGCGCCATCGCCTGAAACAGGCCGTCACTTACGACGTTGTTGCCGCCGACGAAGAAAAACGTATCCGTCGTGCGCCCCGTACGCAGATTGGCAAAATAGCCTTTATTGGAAGCCGTATTGATTCTTCCGTTGCTGTATAGCGTGAATACCTGATTCGGAGTCGTTCCGCCGTTCATTATGTAAGAACCCGTCACGCTTATGATACACGCCCCGGCGTTTCCGGGCTGACCCGCGTCAAGATATACGTTTGCGGCAGCGACCCTTGTTTTCACCTGATTGATAGCGTCAATGGCCGTCACAAGAGACGCGTATCCGTTGGCGTCCGCTACGCTGCGAATATTGAAATCGGAGGTATCGCCTTCACCGGGAATCAGGGGCATTGTCTGGAACTGCTTGTAAATGCGCCCAAGCTCTGCCATCTGCTCTTCGTTTTCTGAATCAAAATGTGTACTGTCGGAAACACAATAGGCCAGAAAAGCCCATCTGAGAGCTATGTCGCTTTCCGAAGCAACCTGGGACAGCATATTTGATATGTTACGGACGCATTGAATATCCTCGTCCTCCCATCCGTACAAGGTGGGCATCCATAGAATAAGCGTTGTCTTGTTTATTACACCGAAAATATCGTCTGATGCAGCTTCAAGTGCGCTTATCAAATCGTTTCTTATCTGTTCGCGATAATGGTATATATATTGTGCAGCCTCGGCCCTTATTGATTCACGGCTGACAGAACGCACAACTGTTTGTGACTGAGCATCATTAAGTTCGCTTTTGTAACCTATGACGTTAACACCCCAGTGGGCTGTGTCTTCGAAAAGATCACTTTCTACGTCATAATGAGCCTTTGGGGCATCCTGAAGTCTGATCACACGCCCATCCTTGCCGTATACAGGAACAATCAAAGGATACTGAGGATTGATTTGAACGCTGTTTCCGCTTTTGATAAGATTCAAACGAGCTGGGGTGAGCGTTATTCCGTCAAGACCATATCCATTTGACAAATCAACTATATTTCCATAGTGATTGTTTGCCTCTGTATTCGACACGGTACTGATCAGCATAGATTGACCGCGTCCGCCACCGGTTGGATGACTCATTACATACGTTCCGGTACCGGTAGTTTCAGTACCCAGCAGTGCCACCTGCAGAAAACCGTTGCCGGCTATCGAAGTGTTTATGCCGCTGACCTCCGGATTGGCCGAGATTGTCACCCATGCGTAGGTCGATACGGAAAGCATCACGGCAGAGAGGACAAGCATGGCAACAGCCGAATAAAGTTTTGACTTTATCCGGTGAATCGGTGTTTTCCGTTGTTTTATTGAGTTAAACACGCGCGCCTCCTTCTCTGCAAAGTATCCACAAGGCATCCGAATTCAGCCATTTAGCGTATTCGGTCTATTCTATCATTTATATGTGAACTGCCTATGAACAAACAATTTGCCGGAAAATTTTTTATGGTGTATCCCGGGTTTCCGGAGACCCGGGGACCGACGTCTCATCGGGCTGAGACGTTTCGTCGCCACCCGGTTCCGGCGGCGTCTCCGGTTCGCTCGTCTGATCGGTCGGCGGAACGGTCTCATCGCCCGGAACGCTCGTTTCGTCGGACGGCGGAACGGTCTCATCGCCCGGAACGCTCGTTTCGTCGGTCGGCGGTTCTGTCGCGTCGCCCGGTGCGCTCGTTTCGTCCTGCTCCGACTCCGTTCCCGCGTCCGGCTCCGACGTCACGGCGGGAACGCTTGTTTCAACGTCCCCCGCGCCGGTTTCGGTTTCGGTGCCGGCGCCGATCGGCTGTGCCGTAAAAATCGCGGTATATGTCGCCTCTCCGGTGACTGATACGACGGCGGGTTCCCAGCCCGCAAAGTCGTACGTATATTCGTCGTCGGCCGGCTTTTCGGGAGCCGCGCCGGAATAGGCGGGCACCTGTCCGTACGGCACCTGCCCGCTTTCGAGCTCCGTGCCGTCCCAGTTGAGGAATCTTATATTGTACGTATTGACCGTACGGGTGAAGGTCGCCGTATATTCGGCGTCGCCGGTCACCTCGGAAATATCGGGAGTCCATCCGGAAAACGCGTACGTGTATTGCGCCGTCGCCGACTTTTCCGGGGTCTCGCCTGTATAAGCGGGGGTCTGACCGTACTCAAGGACGTCCTCCTGAAGCACAGTCCCGTTGCCATTGACAAATCTCACAGTATAACTGTTAATCGTTGAATCGTACTGAGCGGTATAAACCGTCGTACCGATGACGGGGCCGATCGGCGGATCCCATCCCGAAAAAGTGTAGGTGAACTGAGCGTCTGCCGGCTTTTCGGGAGTTGCCCCATTATATACCGGCGTTTCGCCGTAGGCGACCCCGCTTTCCTGAAGCACGGGAGCCGGGTCTCCGGCGTTAACGAAAAGAACCTGATATACCGTCCTCCAGGTCCCGACCGTAATTCCTATCGGGCTCGCATCGGCGGTCCTCGTGAACCACGCGTAGGACGAAGCGAACAGCACGCCCGCGGCAACTATCAGAAGGGCAAGCGTGAGCAGCAGCTGCCTGAACAATATTTTTTTCAGACGCTTCTGTCCGTCAGCTTTGTCCTTCTCCGGACTTCTCGCCTGTCGGGCAGTCGCCGTTTCCGGGTCCGCGCTTCTCTGCACTGCCGTTCAGCTCCTTTTCAATCTCAGTTGTGAGGCGGTCGTAAATCTCTTTGTAGTCCTCCGCCGTCACGGTCGAATAACCTTCAAGCGGCGCCTCGCCGTCCTCCGCGCCTTTTTCACGGGATATTTCCCTGATCTGATCCCGTATGTCCGCGATCGTCCCGCGCATGATCATGGCCGAGATTATCAGGACCGGGAACACCAAAATAATAAGGAAGCCCCTCGGACTTGCGGCAAACGAAACGAAAGAGGTAACACTTCCGCTCCCGTCGTATGAAACGACTTTACCGATCACGCTGCCCGCTGCTACGTAATTCCGATCCGACGTGGGATTTGCATCCCCCCGGGTCTCGATAACAAAGCCCTCATCTGTCTTTAAGACGGCGCTTACGCGGTGCGTTATAACTTTCCCCAAAGTATCCTGCATCGCCGATACGTAACAAATAATGTCGCCCTCTTTAAGCTCCGACACCTTCGTTTTTTTGCTGACAATGAGCGTGTTTACGGGGAGCGTCGGCTCCATACTTCCGGTCGTTATGCGAAAAAAACTGTATCCGAAAAACGAAACGTATCCGCGGGAGAAAAACTGCAGGACCGCGATCCCCGAAAGGACCGCGACAAGCACCAGGATTATGATAACGGCGATCCTGACTTTCGATAAACGCATACCGGCGGCCCTGCCTCCGGCACTCCTGCGCCGTTCAGCCGCCATTTCCGCTGTGCGTTTCGGCGCTGAGCTCATCAGAGGAAAACTCGAGATTCAGTTCAAGACTCATATTGCCGGTTATAAAATTATCCGGGCAGTCCGGGTCTTCGCTCTCGATCCACACGAAAACGCGTATCATTTTCGGTTTGTTCCGCTCGAGACGGGTGACGATCACGTCCTCCGCAGCCCCCCCGAGCGTATTATCGTTAAAATATGAACCCTCAACGGGCTGAACGCCGCCTTCATCCGGCAGTATCCTGCCGAACAGCGCTCCGGTGTCTTTCACGAACTTCCCGGGAAGCGGGGTGCCTCCCGAGGTCCACGCGCCGGCCGCCTGGACGATGAGCCTGTCGCTGAGATCCGTCAGCGAAATAACGTTTTCCGGTGTCCTCTGCGCGGTTCCTTCAAACCCGAGCGGCCGGGTCGCGATATACTTTCCGTTGTCGGGCGAGGCGTGCGACGTGCCGTTCGGCTCGTAAATCGCAAACGAATCTTCCGTAAGGAAGCCGACCCTTGCCGAGCGGGAAATTTCGTCTCCGTTTACTCCCGTTCCGTTTGACTTCGCGAGGAGATAGGTGCCGCCCGCACGGGCGCCGCGCTGCTGACCTGCGTCGCCGCGGCTGAGCCGGAGAGCGACGTCGCCGACCGGAGACATGACCCAGACGTCAAAATACACGTATCCGCCGCCGGGACCGCCCGTCTCGCCGTTCGAAACGTTTGCATATGAAAGGTCGTCGTCCACAACGTAACCGCCGTTTTCCTTGATTATCCAGTTTATCCCGTCGGCGGTCGATACGGGAAGGAGTTTTCCTGCCGGAGAACTTATGGTAAGTGATGACTTGAATCCGGCAAACGGATCCGGGGCGTCCGGCGAATAACTGTTTGCGAGGAGGAGAAACCTTCTGCCTCCTATTGTGATGCTCGCCTCAGACAGCGACGGGTTGACCGAAAGGGTCATCCACGCGTAGGTCGCCGTGGCGGCGAGAAGGACCGCGATCACAAGCGACACGGCGGCGGCGAAAAGCTTCGCAAAAGGCCGGATATTAACTCTGTTTTTCAGTATTTCTTTTGCGCCGCGCATTCTCCGTGATCCTTTCGGTAAAGGGGTCAGGCACGCTCCTTCATCATAAGTTCGTGCTCTTCCTTCCCGCGAAGATATTCGTCTTCGGTATTGTGACGAGTCCTTATCCTTTCTTCAAGCGTTTCGTCAAACACTTTGAGTTCGCTTATTATGTAGGTAAGCGCCGCTCTGTCGCGCGCCGTTCGGGCGGCGAGCTCTTCCTCGGCCTTTTTCTTTTCGGCTTCGGCTCTCAGGCGCTCTTCTTCAGCTTCTTTTTCAAGGCGCAGGCGCTCCTCTTCCTCGGCGATCCGCCTTGCCTTTTCGCGCTCAAGCGCCTCGGCGGCGAGCCGGGCCTTCTCAAGCTCTTCGGCTTCCAGGCGCGCTTTTTCCTGCGCTTCGCGTTCGGCCGATTCGAGAACAAATCTCTCCTGTTCCTCGGCAGCTTTCCTCCGCTGGCGGGCGCGTTCGCGCTCGGCTTTCTTCAGCTGCTCGGTCCTCTCAAGTATCTCGGCGGCGTCTGCGTAGTCGGAAAGGCCTTCCTTCCTTCTTTCCAGTTCCTCCTCGCGGAGCTGGATCTGCTCGGCAACGGAATCCGAGAAACGTTTCAGTTCGGCCGCGAAAACTGCGGTCCTGCGTCTCGTCTCGATCTCCCGCTCGGCCTTTTCCTGACGAACGCGCTCTTCTTCCGCAAGCTTTTCAAGTCTTGCCTTTTCCCGTGCCTCCGCTCTTTCGCGGCGAAGTCTTTCGCGCTCTTCTTCCTTCTCACGGCGGATCCGCTCCGCCTCGGCTTTTTTGCGCTCTTCCCTTTCGGCGACGATCCTGCGGCGTTCCTCGGTTTCCTCGCGCATGAGGTCGGATTTTGTCAGCTCCTCGATGAGGACTTTTCTGACTTCCACGTCGGGAACGTCGTAGTCCTCCGTGATCTCCTCGATTATCTGCCTGATGACCTTCGGCTTCAGCGTGCGTTTTCTTCCGCCCCTGACAGCACGAGGTATTTGTCTGTCCGACTCGTCCTCGAGATATCCCTTCAGAACGAGATAGTTGAACAGAATGTTTCTGTATATGTCGTCGCGGAAGTCGTCGCTGATCTTCGGGTTCTGCTCGACAACTTTGATCGAGTACCCGACGTCGGAGTATCCGCGAAGGAACTCGAACAGATCGGATATTTTCCTGTAGTCCTTGTTCCTTTTCAGAAGATTGGTTTTGTTGATCTGCCCTTTGATTCTCGGGAGTCTCGACATCTGATCGGCGAACGAGCTGTTCATGAATATCCCGAGCACTCGGTGTATCCTTGAGATACGCGAAAACGTCTCGGCGTTTTTGTCGTCGGTCTCGAGCGCCGTGTCGTTGTCCATAATATGCAGGAAGAGATCGAGATGTACCTTTTCCGACGCGCTCGTGATGTCAGATCTGACCTTCAGCTTTGCGCCGAACTCATCGCTCATCGCCTCAAAAAGCGCGTCGTGGCGAAGTTTCACGAAACGGAAGGCGTATTCCATCGCCGTGAAGACCATCCTGTTCTCATACGTCCCCGTCGTGTCCTCGCGGTATCTCTGCATGAGACGCCCGGGGCGCACGTCGCCGGCCATATCGTCATAACTGTCGACCATCGAGACGTGCGTGGCGAGATGCCTGACGACCTCCGAGCCGCCCTTTCTCGCGTTTTCGACGTTTACTATGAACTCTTCTTCCTTTATGACGTTTCTCGGGTTCCCGATTATGTTCTGAAACGCCTCGAGCGCCGCCTCGATGGCGTCTACCCAGGTCAGATCGACGATCTTCTCGGTTTTTCTGTTTGAAAACTGGAATTCGTTGTCCGCCTTTGATACGGCGTCCATGAAAAACTCGTAAAAGGACGTGCTGCCTATCGAGCGGATCACGCCTCTCACGAATTTCTGATAGATGGAATCGATCAGGGATGATGAATTATTCCTTTTTTTTCCGTTGATGTCACTCATCAGATTCTCCCCCGGCGGGTCGGCCCGGTTTGTCCGGGCCGTTCACCGTCAGTTGTTCTTCTTCAGATAATCGATGTATGCCTTGCAGATCGGCATCGCGTTCTTGCCGAACGTCCTGTCAAGGAAGGTCGAGAACCTCGTGAGTTCTTCCTTCATGAATCCGAGACTCAGAGACTCGAATTTACGGAGGACCTTCTTCGCAAGGATAAAGTCAACCGCCTTCGTCTCTGTTCCGCCGCAGGCGATGTAGCACGGAACGTAGTCTCGGAGCTGCTTTATGATACGGTTTCCGAACGCAAGCCTGAAATTGTTGACCAGATAATTGTTGGTCTGATCGAGTTTTTCAAGGATTGAATCCGAAATAACGTGTTCTTT
>JAFTDQ010000121.1 GCA_017454075.1 Clostridia bacterium | reverse complement strand
GCCGACCGCGCTCGGAACGATCTACGCACGCACCTTTGCAAAGAACAGCGACGGCACGTATGAATACGGCGCGATCGCCACGATCGTCCTTGAAGACGGAGCGAGCGTACTCCCGATCGAGTGACAATCGAGTGATAACAGGAGGACATGAAAATGCCGAAGGGAATAATGCTTTTAAGCTCAGGCGGAATTGAGAAATCCGTAGACGGAACAGGCCAGATCGTACGCGGAACGTTTGTTGACGCCGCGGGAACGATCTATAATAACGCCACGCTCGTATCGGGCGTCGTTTACGCCGAAGACGGCTCGTTCGTAGGTACTGTCGACAGCGGAACCTGGACAAACGCTCAATAAGCGAAAATCAGAAAAACATAAAAGACACGGTGCGGTCAGCCGCACCGTGTCTTTTCATATATTATCAGCTTGCGGCGTTTCCTCCGCCTCGCTCCGCCCGGCACCTTCCTTTACACAAGAGAGGCTGTCGGCTTGCGGTAAATGAATATAAGGAAAAAAGTTTACGGCCCCGCTTCATGATCGCATGATTGACACTCCGGCGGAAATGTGATAAAATATCCGCAAACATCTGACCGGAGGACTGTTTATGCCGAATTACGCGACCTGGAAAAATCTATATAAAGACGAGTTTTATCACATGACGCTCGAGGGCTGCCGCACCGACGGACCTTCCGCCGACGGAAAGCCGCTCGTTCTTCCCGATGCGCCCGGGGACGTCGACTGGGAAAAAGAATACGACAGACTCTGGTCCGTCAGAGAAAAGGGACTCCGCCCCGGATATCCGTACGTCGAGCCGGTCGAATATGAGGATATACTTAAGGAATGCTCTCCTCTGCCGGAACTCAGACCGCTCGATGAAGACGAATATCTTGAAAGACTCTCGGGGGCGGTGAGGGGAAGGATCGCCGGGGTAGTTCTCGGGAAACCTGTCGAGCAGTCGCTCACGCACGAAAAGATCAAAAGTTTTCTCGAATATATCGGGGAGTATCCTCCGCGATTCTATATCAGCGAGGCGAGCCAGCCCGGCGGAGTCGCCGTGTCCGAGTGTTCAAGAGGAAAGTTCGGTCCGGCTCCGTTTGACGACGATATCGATTACACGCTTTTTGACATGTGGCTCGTCGAGATGTGCGGCTTCGGATTCAGACCTTTCGATGTCGGAATAACCGCGCTCGGGGTCATGTCTTATCATTCAGTATGGTGCTCCTCGAGATTTGCATACCGGAAAATGGTCAACTTCGACTGGAACGAAGGGAACATTGACGAGTACATGAAGACCATCCCGTGGAAGGGAAACCCGTACAGAGAATGCATCGACGGGGCGATAAAGACGGATTTCTGGGGTTACGTGTGCCCGGGAGACCCCGTAAAGGCGGCGTATTACGCTTACAGGGACTGTTCCTACAGTCTTGCAAAAAACGGAGTTTACGGCGGAATGTTCGTCGCGGGGTGCGTCGCCGCCGCAATGTCGAAAAATCCGTCCGTCGATTCGATCCTTGACGCAGGGCTCGCCGTTATCCCGAAAAAATCCCGTCTTCACGAGGATATCGCGTGGGTGAGGGAGCGCTACGCCGCGACCGGCGGGGATTTCGAAAAGGTCATTAACGAGATCGAGAAAAGATTCGAGGGCATGCCGGTCTACGATACGGAAAATAACGAATCCATCGTCGCCCTGGCGATCCTTCACGGCGGACTCGATTATACCGAAACGATCGCCCACGCCGTCGCGTGCGGGTGCGATACAGACTGCGATTCCGGGACTGCGGGGAGCATCGTCGGCGCCGCCGTAGGCGACCGCGGCGTGCCGGAATACTGGACCGAGCCGTTTAACGACACAATGAGATCGTATCTCTGCCCGATAGGGAGCATGAAGATATCCGATTTCGTAAAAAGGATCGCTTCGCTGAGAGAAAAAAGGCTGTCCGAAAACGGATAATTATCCGTTGCAATAACGCTGAATAAATGATATAATAATCCCACCGCCTCTCATGAAAGGAAATAACATGAAAAAAATCATTTCGTTTTCGCTTGTCGTTCTGCTTGCGCTCGCGTTCTCGATCACTGCTTTTGCCGAGTTCGAAAACACCGATCTCGCCATAAACAAGGCGCTGATGAGCTACAGGGGATTTTATAATTCCTTCAACACTTCGGTAAAATACGCGGTCGGCGTGACCGACATGAAGGATTTCAACGCAAACAGCGCCGCATGGGCGCCGAGCGAGCTCTGGAGCATAGATCTTGACAGTTCGAACGCCGTCGCCGTGATATGCCTGTACGGCGGGAGCTACGGCACGGCGGGCGTTAAGATCAACGGTGTTTTTCTCTCGACGAGACTGATATCGTCCCAATACTATACTCCCGAGGACGCCATGAACAATCTCGAGATCTACGTCTCGTCTGACGTCAGGACATGGACCCCTGTCGGGCTCGCCCACACGGAGTACACGGGTCCCGACACGGGAAACAACGTTGACTGGCTCGTTCTGTGGTTCGACGCAACGGTCACGACGCCTTACGTCGCGATAAGGACGAAGAACGCCGGGGCGCCGGGCGATTCGAGACTCGGGACGACCGGCTCGCTGAACAATAATTACTCTTATCTCGGCGGCTTTTACGACCTGACCGAGGAGTACGTGAATAAGGACGTTCAGACCGAACCCGCGCCGACTTCCTCCGAAAGCGCAGTTCAGACCGAAAAAGTCACGGACAGGGCGGGCGAACAGAACCCGGTTGACGCGGCTCCGAAAAGCAACGCAGGGCTCATCATCGGGATAGTCGCGGCCGTTGTCGTGATAGCCGCCATCCTCGCCGTCGTGCTCGTCAAAAAGAAAAAATAATGATATCATT
>JAFTDQ010000120.1 GCA_017454075.1 Clostridia bacterium | reverse complement strand
CGTCGAGAAATTTCACCGTATAGTCGTACGCCGTCGCGCTTCCGAATACGAGCTTTTCACCGACAACGGCGTAGTTCACCGAAGGGAGTCTGATTCGCCTGAGACGCGCGCCCTCGTAATGCTCGGCCGCCTCCGGTGACGGGATCTTTTCCATTACCCTGAGGTCTGCCGTCAGGATGAACCACTGATCCCATATCTTTCCGTACCACCTTGCGGTGTCCTCCTCGACCGTGATCACGATCCCGTCGGGGTATTTTTTCGTAACCGAAACGTTTCTTATATACGGGAACGCCTCGGATATCTTTCGCTCAGCCTCCTGAGTGCTTACAAAAAGCAGGTTGGAGTTCGCCCTGAGGCCGCTCGCCTCTATCATCTCCTCTGTCGGGTATCTCTCGTTTCCCGTCACCTCAAAGTTCCTGAGCCGGAAAAGGAGCGCTATTCCCGCAGCAAACGCGCCGGCCAGCAGCAGAACCGCAATAAGCACGTAGAATACTGTGCGGAGGATCTGCCTGCGGCGGTTTTTGATATTCATGTTTTTCAGCGATTCGCTGTTTACAAGCTCCGAAATGCTGACGTTTTCGTCAATCAGCTCGGCGCCGTCAAAATCAAAAAGCCCCATGGGCGGTCCTCCTTTCCGTTCGGAAATTACGGAATAACGCTTCTTATTCCCTCATATATTATCCTGTCGGTGTCTTTAACGGCAAATTCGGATATTGCCTCCGACATGCTCTTTTTCCGGTCCTCGTCAAAAACAAGTCCGGAAAGGATCCCGGCGACTTTTTCCCCGTCGAGTTCGCTTTCCTCGACGAGCACGGCGGCTCCCATATCGCTGAAGGATTTCGCGTTCCTGTACTGATGGTTATCCGCCACGTTCGGCGACGGGATGAGGACCGCGGGCTTTCCGAGCTCCGCGAGCTCGGAAAGGGTCATTGCCCCGGCCCGGCTTACGACGACGTCGGCGGCGCAGAGCCGTTCCGGCATATCGTAAACGTAATCCTTTATTTCGAGATTGGAAAACGAATCAAGCCCTTCGGCGGAAAACCTGTTTTTGACCTCTTCGAATTTCTGCTTTCCCGTCTGATGAAGATGATGAAGTTCCGGGTGCTTTGATGAAAAGACCTTCATCGCGGATATCATCTCGTTCGAGATCGCCTCAGCCCCGAGACTTCCTCCGCAGGAAAGGACGGAATAACCGTATCCTTCCAGCCCGAGCGCAGACATAGCCTCCCGTTTTCCGATCCTCGTTATACCTTTTCTCATTGGATTCCCGGAGCGGACGACGTTGCGGCATCTCACCATTCCCGCGGTGTCCCCGAAATTGGTGAAAAGCAGACTCAGCTTCGGGGAAAGCGCCTTTACCGCCATCCCGGGCTGACAGTTTGACTCGTGCATCACGGTCGGGATTCCGAGCGACTCGGCGGCGCTTATAAGCGGCCAGGAAACGAACCCCCCGGTCCCTATGCAAACGTCTGGACAAAACTCACGTATGATCTTTTTGGCCTCTCTCTTGGAGCTGACCATGAGCCGCGCCGTCCTCAGATTGTCTAAAAGCGATCCGCGCGTCACGCCCCTTATCGTAACGTGACGTATCGGATAGCCCTCGCGTGTGACGAGCTCGTTTTCCATTCCTTTCGGAGTACCGACAAACATGATCTCGGAATCCGGCTCGCGCTCTTTAATTATTCTGCATATCGCGAGGGCGGGATTGATGTGTCCTCCCGACCCGCCGCCCGTCATAAGTACTCTCATTGCGGCAGGGTCTCCGGCATGTCAACGTAACTGTATCTCGAAATGGAAAGAAGTATGCCTATCTCGGCAAGCTGAGCGATAACGGCGGTTCCTCCGCAGGAGAAGAACGGCAGCGAAACGCCCGTGTTCGGGACGGTGTTCGTGACTACCGCTATGTTCAGTATTGTCTGGATGGCAATTTTACCGGTCAGCCCGAGCGCGACGAGGGACGAAAAGGTGTCGGGCGCTCTCATGGCTATCCTGAACCCTCTCCAGACGAGAAGCATGAAAAGGATTATTACGAGCACGGCGCCGGCGAATCCCGTCTCCTCACAGAGTATCGAGAAGATAAAGTCGTTCTGCGGCTGGGAAACAAACAGATATTTCTGTTTCGAATTTCCGATCCCGACGCCGAATAAACCTCCCGAGCCTATTGCGTTAAGACCCTGAATGGTCTGCCAGATCTCGCCCTTGGGATCGTAATTCTGAGGATTTATAAGCATATCGACCCTCGTTCTTGCGTACGAGGACGTCATGATAAGGACAGCGACTACGAGGAGCACAGCGCCGAAGGCGAGGGCGATCCACCCGGGGCGCGCTCCCGACGCAAAAATAATGACCGCTCCGATCGCGAAGACGATAAGGGTGCCCGAAAAATGGTTTTCAAGGACTATAAGAAAGCACGGCACGGCGAGGATTATCGCGGGGATTATTATTCCGTATAGCGTCGACTGACCGAAATTTGCGTAGTTTACTATTCTGTTCTGGTTTCGCGAGACGTAAAGCGCGAGAATGAGCACTACGGTCAGCTTGGCAATCTCGGACGGCTGAACCGAAAATCCAAGGACGGTTATCCACCTTCTCGCGACGCCGAGCACGCCTCCGTACGCGAGCACCACGCCGAGCAGAACGAGCGATACGATGTACGCGGGAACGGTCACTCTCTTTACGAAAGAGTAGTCAACAAACATCATTACCGTCATTGCGATAAACCCGGCAATCACGTATCTAACGTGACCCGTGATGTAGTAATAACTGTCTCCGTAGAAGGTGTACGAATACGCGAAGCTCGACGAAAAGACGGTTATGACTCCCATCAGGGAGAGCAGAACCGCTATGAGCAGAAGGACCATGTCAAATCCGCCGCGGACCCTCAGCACCTGTATCGGCTTTGCCTTCCTGCCGATGCCTACCGCGCGCGTTGCCGTACCTGCGGGGACGGATTTGTTGACCGTCAGCGCCGCCTCGAGCCTGCCGCTTTTCTTATTCTTTTTTTCGGCCGGTCCTTTGTTCATATATCAGATCACCGCGTCAAAAAGTAAAGTCAGTAGCGAAAAAACGAATGTTATTGAAGAAAAAAACGCGACTATCCTGATCTCGCTCCAGCCGCATTTTTCAAAATGGTGGTGTATAGGAGCCATTCTGAACAGTCTTTTCCCGTGCGTGAGTTTGAAATATCCGACCTGAAGGATATCGGAGACGGACTCGAGCACGAACATTATCCCGATCGGGATGATAATGAGAAGTTTTCCCGAGACGAGCGCGATGCCGGATAGTACCGCTCCGAAAAACAGCGAGCCGGTGTCTCCCATAAATACCCTCGCCGGGTAGAAATTATAAACGAGGAAACCGGCGGCGCATCCCGCGACGGCGGCGGAGAGACAGGCCATGCCGGATATCCCTCCGATCAGGCCGAATATCGCGAGAAACACAGCCGAAACAAGAGTCTCGGAAGACGCGAGCCCGTCTATCCCGTCGGCGAGATTTACCGAGTTTACCATCCCGACGAGGACTATAAAGGCGATTACGTAATAAAAGAATCCGACGTCAAAACCGACCTTGAAAAAAGGAACGTAAAGCTCCGTCGTTATCGATCCCGTGAGCCTGAGAACCGCAAGATAGACGGCCGTCGCGACGGACTGACAGAGAAATTTCTGCCAGGCTTTCAGCCCCTCGTTACGGTTATGAGCGAACTTTGTCCTGTCGTCGAGCATACCGATCAGTCCGTTTGCGACGGCGTAGCAGGCCGTCGCGATGAATCCGGCCGAAAGGCGTCCCATAAAGGCAAGAACCGCCGAAACGATTATAAAGACGGCGATGAAGGCGATACCGCCCATCGTCGGCGTCCCTTCCTTGGATTTGTGCCATCTCGGGCCGATTTCAAGAATTTTCTGCCCGATTTTTCTGCCCTTTAAGATCGGGATGAGTTTTTTCAGCGCAAGCGCCGTCAGAAGCGCGGATATAATAAAGGCGCACGCGGGAAACAGATACTCCATTTTTTCTCTTTCAGATCCCCGCGAGCCGCTCTCTGACCGCGTCCGCGATCAGTCCGAGATTCATCCCGTGGCTCGCCTTGAAAAGGATCACGTTGTTTTTGTTCATATCGATCAGCGATACGGTCGCGTCGGCAATTTCGCCCGCCCCGTTCTCCGTACCGAACGAAACGGTTTGGCTCAGCCCGGCGTCCCTTGCCGCCGAGGCGGTGTTCTGCGCCTCGGGCCCGTACGTCACGAGCGCGTCGCACAGCGAAGCCGAAAAAAGCCCGATCTCCCGGTGTATGTCAGCGCTGTGATCGCCGAGCTCGAGGACGTCGCCGAAAACCGTTATGAATTTTCCTTTGCCGGCGAGTTTTCTCCCGACCCGTTCCGACGCCAGGACGGACTCCTCCGACGCGTTGTAGCAGTCTATTATAAGAGTCACGTTTCCGTGACGTTCGATTTTTTGTCTCTGCCCGATGCCTGCAAACGACGAAAGTCCCCCGGCTATCTCCGTGCCGGAAACGCCGAGCAAATCACCGACCGCCCACGCAAAAAGCGCGTCGAGCACAATGTGTCTGCCGAAGGCGGGAACAAACGCACCGCCGAAAAAGAGCTCCCCTTTTCTGAAGACGTCGAAGGTCATCCCCCCGTCAACGTATTCCGCCCGGCCGGCGTACCAGTCTCTGTCCGGATCCGTGACGGAGCAGTAAACAGCGCCGTCTATTCCCGAAAGAAGCGGCTCGTCTCCGTTCAGGACAAGAGGAGAGCCGTCTTTCATCCCGTCCCTTATTTCGAGCTTAGCGTCCCTTATGGCCTCGCGCGATCCGAGAAACTCTATATGCGCCGTCCCGATCGACGTAATCACGCCTACCGTCGGTCTGACGATTTCCGAAAGATAGGAGATATCGCCCTTTCTTCCCATACCGAGCTCAAAGACACCCGCTCCGGCGTCCTGTCTCATCCCGAGAACGGTCAGGGGAAGCCCGAGTTCGTTATTGAAATTTCCAGACGTGGAATGAGTGATATATTTCCGTCCGAGAACAGAGGATATCATCCCGCGGGTGGTCGTTTTGCCGACCGATCCGGTCACGCAGACCCGGGGGATATCAAACCGCCCGATGTATTCCCGGGCGAGCGACCCGAGCGCTCGGACCGTGTCGTCCACCCGGACGGCGAACGCGTCCCCCGTTTTTTCGGAAAACCCGGCTTTCCCGTCGAATAATACCCCGGCGCAGCCGTTTTCAATCGCCTTTGCCGCGTAGAGATTCCCGTCTGTCCGTTCTCCCTTCACGGCGGCGAAAAGAGGCCTTTCGCCCTCTTTTCCGTTTATTTCACGCGAATCGATCGAGACGCCGCGCGCCTCGGCGCCGCCGTCGAAAACGATCGCGCCTCCCGTCGCCCGTGCGACGAAATCAGCCGAAATCAGATCGCTCATGCATACTGACCCTCGTAATACGCGACGATCTCGACGACGTTGCCCTTGGTGAGGAACGTCCCGG
>JAFTDQ010000119.1 GCA_017454075.1 Clostridia bacterium | reverse complement strand
CTCCCCGGACGGCGACGTACAAAAACGCCTATCGGGAATGGATCGGCGCTCAGATAAGAGCCGACTATTACGGTTACATCAATCCGGGCGACCCCGAAACGGCCGCGGAAATGGCCTGGCGCGATGCTTCGCTGTCTCATGTCAAGAACGGCATATACGGCGCTATGTTCGTTGCAGCCATGCTTGCGTGCGCGGCGGTCCGCGACAACGTAAGAGACGTGATACTGGGCGGGCTCTCCGAGATTCCGAAAACGTCACGGCTCTATAAACACGTAAGCGACACGGTAAATCTTTTCGATCAGGGAAAAAGCTTTGAAGAGGCAGTTGATCACATCAACAGTAACTTCAATGAGCACACGCCGCACGGCTGGTGTCACACGATCTCGAACGCGATGATCGTGACGGCCGCCCTGCTGTACGGCGACGGCGATTACGGAAAAACCGTAGGGCTTGCGGTTCAGACCGGTTTTGACACTGACTGTAACGGGGCGACCGCCGGTTCGGTCTTCGGCATGCTTCACGGCGCCGGAAAGATCGGCCCGGAGTGGACCGCCCCTCTGAACGGCAAACTCAGGACGGACATTTTCAGGGCTGAAAAGGCCGATATTTCGGAGCTTGTGAAGAAAACGCTGTCGCAAATGCCCAAATAAAAGGTTAAATAAATCCGGTCGCCGGTATAGATCCGGCGGCCGGGATTTTTTCGTATAGGACGCTACATCCTGCAAATCAGAGCGATATTCCGTAATACTCTTTCAGTACGTTCTCAATCTCTTCCATTGAGGGCATCGATGACGCGCTGCCGAGCTTTGTGACGGAAAGATTGGATACGGCGCTCGCGAATTTCAGGGCTGTTTCGTCGTCCAGTCCCGAGGCGACGGCGGCGGCCAGTCCTCCGTTGAAGGCGTCGCCGGCTCCGACGGTGTCGACGGCTTTCATGGGCAGACAGGGAAGATGTATCTCTTTTTTGCCGTCGTAGAAGTACGCGCCGTTCTTGCCGAGGGTGATCACGGCTTTTTTCACGCCGAGCGCAAGGAGCGCCCCGGCGGCTTTTTTCGCGTCGGACAGCGTCCCGACCTTCACTCCCGTGATCCCTTCGACCTCCGTCTCGTTGGGAGTGCAGTAATCGACCCCGTCGTAGAGATCTGCTCCGAAATCCGTAAACGGCGCCGGGTTCAGGATAAAGGGTATCCCGTATTTACGTGCGAATTCTTTCGCCTTTTTTATCGAACCCGGGCTCGTTTCGAACTGACAGAGGACGGCCCCGGCGTCGGAAAACTCGGTCTCTGCCGCCTCGACGCTTTCGGCGGTCACCTCATTGTTCGCGCCTTTGAATATTATGATCCTGTTCTGACCGGTCTTTTCGTTGATCTCAAGCAGCGCGGCGCCCGTGCCGCTCGCGTCGGAACGCGAGACGTATCTGTCGCTCATTCCTTCGTTCTTCAGAAAGTTGCGGTGATAAGCCGAGAGATCGTCGTTTCCGAGACAGCCGATGATCACGGCCTCTGCGCCGGCTCGGCTTGCGGCGACCATCTGGTTGAAGCCTTTTCCCCCGGGTCCGACCTTGAGAGACGAGCCGACCGCCGTCTCGCCGGGCACGGGGAAATGATCGGCGTACCCCGAAAAGTCGACTATCATGCTTCCCGGACCTACGATCTTGCCCATTTTTACCTTCTCCTTTGTTTTCTCCTGCTGATTTTTCTGAGCTTCCAGTACTATCTTTACTCCGGACGAGGTCCCGAGGCGAGATGCTCCCGCGTTTATCATCTCCAGCGCGTCGCTCAGCGATCTTATCCCCCCGGACGCTTTCACGAGAACGTGCGGGGAAACGGATCTTTTCATCAGGGCGACGTCGTGCGCAGTCGCTTTATTAGGCGCGCCATCGACGTGCGAGAACCCTGTGCAGGTCTTCACGAAATCCGCCCCGGCCTCGCAGCTCAGGCGGCAGGCGGCGGTCTTTTCTTCGTCGCTGAGAAACGCCGTCTCGATGATAACCTTGACTGTCCTGCCTTTTGCCGCTTTTACGACAGCCGAGATGTCGTTCTTAACGTAATCATAGTCTCCGCTTTTCAGTTTTCCGATCGGAATGACCATGTCAAACTCGTCGGCGCCCTCCGAGTACGCCTTTTCGGTCTCGGCGGCCTTCGAGTCTGTGGCGTCCGCACCGAGAGGAAAACCGATCACGGTGCACGTTTTCACCGCCGAGCCGCTGAGCAGTTTTTCAGCAAGCGACACGTATATGGGATTAACGCATACCGAGGCAAATCCGAATTCCGCGGCTTCGCGGCAGAGTTTTTCGATGTCTGCCGGCGTCGCGTCCTGCCGGAGACAAGTGTGGTCAATATATCCTGCGATTTCAGATGCTTTCATTTCCGTTTTTTCGCCTCCTGAACTAATTATACCACATGCAGGATCTTTTTTCAACGCTTTGCGCTGCAATATGTGATGGGAGGCGTTCAAAAATTATTTAACAGAATCTGCGTTGACACGGCGCGGGTTATGTTGTATAATACTATAGAATAACGACCGAAAGGAAGTGGATACGGTTGAAACAGAAGAACTTTACGAGGGTACTGTCTTTTTTCTGCGTGCTTTCCGTCCTGCTTTTGCCGGCAAACGTTCCGGCTGTGACGGCGGCCGAAGGAGAAACCGTTTTTTACATTCGCTCCGACGTCGGCGGGGAAAAGGTTTCGCTCGGCGACGTGATCACGTTTTCGGTCGACGCGGCCGACTGCCCCGGGATTGTCGCCGGATCGCTTTGCGCCCTCGCCGGTCAGTCGCTTGATTTTGTTTCCGCTTCCTTCTGCGGAGAAGACGTTCCGGCAGATCCGGCTTCTGAGCCCAATGCCGGCGCCCGCGTCATCGATATTCTCGACCCGGATACCGATAAAAAAGGGTTTATAAACGATTTCTGTTCGTTCACGTACCGGGTGACAGATCTTGACGACGTGACGTTCAGTTTTTATACTTACGACTGCATCGTTGCGGAATACACTCCGCTTGTCAGTTCGGTGTCCCCGTCCATGCCTTTGACGTATCAGGTGGAGACTCCCGCAAATCCGGTCATCACAACGGGACCGGTCCTTCCGAAAGGGGCGCTCGGATATTCGTATTCATGTATGCTCGAGTCGGACGGAGCGGAGGGGTTTACCGAGTGGGATCTCGTCTCGGGAACGCTGCCCGAAGGAATCGAGCTCCTCAATACCGGCGAGCTCTGCGGTACGCCCTCTGAATTCGGATCTTTCAGCTTTACCGCTGCCGCTTCTGTCCTCGGTTCCGTAACGTCGGAACCCGTCGGGTTTACTCTTGAAATACTTGAAAAACCGGTCGAGCTTGTCCTCATTGAGGACAGCACGCTGGCCTTTGCTTCGGAGAACGACGTCAGGTATCTCGTCGGAGTCCGGGAACAGACCGAAGCGTCGGACGTCATATCGAATTTCGAAACGCCGGAGTACGTATCCGTGTTCGACAGGTCGGGGAACAGGATGAATCCTTCCGATATCGTCGGAACGGGATGTACCGTCAGACTGATGGACGGGGAAAACGTCATGGACAGCGTGACCGCCATCGTTTTCGGTGACGTGAGTGGCGACGGAAAGGTCGCGACGATAGATTATCAGCGCGTGAAGGGCTGCGTGCTGGGGACCTTCAATCTCGAAGGGGAGTTCCTGTTTGCCGGGAACGTAGACGGGCGTTCCGGTATCG
>JAFTDQ010000118.1 GCA_017454075.1 Clostridia bacterium | reverse complement strand
TCAGCCTCGCGACGACGGGGAATCATCCGTCATCGCGGTAACGGCGGATGACGAGCAGAGCGCGTCACAGGCTGTCGAGGTGATCTCCTACCTCGCGAAAGCCGCAAGGATAAACGGCACGGTAACGGAAAACGACGTTAATTACGCCGTATCGGCCGTCAGGGGAGGACACGCCTCCGAGCTCACTTTTATTGAGAGCGAAACCCTCTGTCTCACCGTCAGGGGCAAACCGATAGTCCCGAAGACCGCGGGGCAGAAACGCTACGTCGATCTCATTGAGAAAAACACCGTTGTTTTCGGAGTCGGCCCGGCAGGTACCGGGAAAACCTTTCTTGCAGTCGCCTCGGCGGTCAGGGCTCTTCGCTCAAAGACCGTCAGCCGCATTGTCATCACCCGCCCGGCGGTCGAGGCCGGAGAACGGCTCGGATATCTGCCCGGGGATCTGCAGAGCAAGATCGACCCGTATCTCCGCCCGCTTTACGACGCTCTTTACGAAATGCTCGGTCCCGAACTCTGTCAGAGACATCAGGAACACGGGGTGATTGAGATAGCGCCCCTCGCATACATGCGCGGACGGACGCTCGACGACTCTTTCATTATTCTCGACGAAGCGCAGAACACGACGCCGGAACAGATGAAAATGTTTCTCACCCGCCTGGGAAGGCAGTCCAAGGCGATCGTCACGGGCGACCCGACGCAGACCGACATTCCGGCGGGACGGCGTTCGGGACTTGCCGAAGCTCTGAAGATTCTCGACGGTATCGACGACATCGCGATTCATCATTTCACCGACCGCGACGTCGTCCGTCACCATCTCGTTCAGAAAATCATCAACGCATACGAAAAATACGAAAATTCGCACAGAACGGAGGCGGCAAATGCCGGGACGAAGCGTTATTATCCGAAGCAGGTCTGACGGCGTCAGGCCGTCGGCGGAACTGAAAAAAAGCGTGGAAAAAGCCATTCGCGCCGCCCTGAAACACGAAAAAGTTTCCTTTCCCGCCGAAATATCCCTCTCATATGTAACCGACGAAAGAATAAAGGAACTAAATTCGGAATACCGGAGGATCGACCGTCCGACAGACGTTCTGTCCTTCCCGGAATATCAGGACATGGGCGAGGCGGAGCGCGACGGTGCGGAAAACCGCGTCCCGCTCGGGGATATCGTGATCTCGCTCGAGCGCGCGGAAGCGCAGTCCCGGGAATACGGTCACTCGCTCACCCGCGAAGCGTGTTTTCTCGCAGTGCACTCGGTCCTTCATCTTCTCGGATACGATCACGAAAGGTCCAAGGAGGAAGAGCGCGAAATGTTTGAAAAGCAGGAGACGATTCTCTCCGAGGCGGGCTTTGCCCGTGAAACGCCGGAGAGTCAGAACAAATGAAAAGAACCGGATTCATTGCCATAGTCGGGCGTCCGAACGTCGGGAAATCGACGCTCCTCAACGCCCTTCTCGGCGAAAAGATCGCCATTGTTTCAAATAAACCCCAGACTACGAGGACGCGGATAACCGGGATACTCACGAAAGGCGAGGATCAGTTCGTCTTTATCGACACGCCCGGCCTCACGAGATCCCGCAACCGGCTCGGGGATTATATGTCAAAGGCAATATCCTCGACCATCGGCTCGGCCGACGCCGCCGTCATTGTGGTCGAAGCCGGAGTGCGGCCGGGAAAGACAGACCTCGCGGTAATTGACAGGATCAGACAGGCAAAACTGCCGGCTGTCCTCGTGATAAGCAAAACCGACAAGGCGACGGCAGAGGCCGTCGGCAGGTCCATAATGGACTACAAGGATATGTACGACTTCTCGGCCGTCGTGCCTCTTTCTGCCGAAAAAGGCAGAAACGTCGACGCGCTGCTTTCCGAGCTTTCAAAGCTCCTCAGCGAAGGGGAATGGATGTTCGGGGAGGATGAGATAACCGATCAGCCGGAAAGGCAGATCGCCGCCGAAATTATAAGAGAAAAGATTCTGAGAACGACAAGCGAAGAGATCCCGCACGGGACAGCCGTAGTCATCGAGGACTGGCAGGAAGAAAAGGGCCTTATCAGCATACGAGCCGATATTTACTGCGAGCGACAGTCGCACAAACGCATCATAATCGGCCGCGAAGGCGAAGAGATAAAGCGAATCGGCACCTACGCAAGGGAAGACCTCGAAAAGTTTCTCGGGACGAAGGTGTTTCTCGATCTCTGGGTAAAAGTCCGCGAAAACTGGCGCGACAGCGACGTGAGTCTGAAAAACTTCGGATTCGGCAAAAAGGACTTCGACTGAATGTCCGAGCGGGGGATCGTAACGAACGGTCTCGTGATACGAGCCGCCGATCACGGAGACAACGACAGGCTTGTGACCGCGCTCACTGCGGAACGAGGCAAACTGTTTTTCACGGCAAAAGGTATAAAGAGCACCAAGAACAAAAACCGCGCGGGATGTTCCCTTTTCTCCTATTCGGAGTTCGTCCTGAACGAACGCGGAGGATATTACGTTCTGTCGGAATGCACCCCGCGCAATATGTTTCCCGGGATAGAAAAGGACATCGAGTCAATGTACGTCGCCTGTTACATATGCGAGGTCGTTGACTTCGTATGCATGGACGGAGCGGAGGAAAACGATATCCTGCGGCTTGCTCTCAATTCGCTGTACGCACTTTCGGAAAAAATCCGGCCGGCAGACTTTGTGAAGACCGTCTTTGAGACGCGGCTCCTTCTGTCGCTCGGCGTTATGCCGCCGTTTGACGGCTGCGCGCTGTGCGGATCGGACGACGAAAAACTGTATTTTTCTCTCAGCGACGGCGACGTCCTTTGTCAGTCCTGCCTGAGCCGGGAAGAAAAGAAGGACGCATATCAGATAACTCCCGAAGCTCTGAGATTTTTTACATACGAAAACTCCTGTGACCACAAAAAAATATATGGGACGGAGCCGCCCGACGAATGCGCCTCGGGGATAGCGGAACGATATCTCGTCTCCTCCCTCGGCAGGGGTTTCGTCTCGCTCAGCCAGTACAAAAAACTTAAAAAGAAATGACAGATAATTTTTCAAAAGCGGTCCCGACGCTTGAATTCGATAAGATCCGCGCCGAGCTCGCATCTCTCTGCCAGACCGAAGGGGCGAAGGAAATGGCTCTCCGTATAATGCCGGAGCGGGACCCCTGGTCCGTGGGTCTGAGGCAGAGACAGACGAGCGACGCCAAACTTCTTATCACGGCAAAGGGACAGCCCCCGTTTTCCTCAGTTACAGACGTCACGGAACCGATCGACAGGGCGGTCCGAGGCGGCGTTCTCACACCGAGGGAACTGTTGTCGATATCCGGTCTCCTTACGGCATCCCGCCGGGTATACGATTATTTTTTCGGAGACGGAGACGACCGTTCGGGCAACAGTCTGACGGAGCATTTCGGGCGAATAATCCCGATAAGACGTCTTGAAGACGAGATCAGTTCGGCGATACTGTCAGAGGACATGATCTCGGACGACGCCAGCCCCGGACTCAGCGATCTCCGCCGGAAAATGCGCCGCCTCAACGCAGGGATCCGCGAAACGCTTCAGCGCTACGCATCGGCAGGCGGACAGTTTGCAAAATACCTTCAGGAAAACATCGTAACGATGAGAAACGGGCGGTACGTGGTGCCCGTCAAGTCAGAATACAAAAACGAGGTCAAAGGACTCGTTCACGACACCTCGGCGTCCGGCGCGACTTTTTTCATCGAGCCGCTCGCCGTGGTCGACGCAAACAACGAACTGCGAACGCTCGAGGTGAGCGAGGAACGCGAGATAGAAAGGATACTTTCTCAGCTTTCCGCGTCTGTCGCCGCCTCGGCCGATGAGATCAAAGGCGACTACGACGCGCTGACGTTCCTTGCGTTCGTCTTTGCCCGCGGAGAGCTTTCATGTCGTATGAACGGCAGCGAACCTGTTTTCACCGGTGAAAAAAAGCTTGTTTTCAAAAACGCGCGTCACCCCCTGATCGACAGAAACAGGGTCGTCCCGGTCACCGTCGCGCTCGGCGGGGACTACGATACCATGATAATAACCGGGCCGAACACAGGAGGCAAAACCGTCGTTCTCAAAACGACGGGCCTTCTTACGCTTATGGCTCAGGCGGGGCTGCATATCCCCGCCGACGAAGGATCTGTCGCCTGCGTTTTTGACAACGTGCTCGCCGACATAGGCGACGAACAGTCGATAGAACAGTCGCTCTCCACATTCTCGGCGCACATGGTGAACACCGTCGGAATAATAAACTCCGTCACCGAAAACTCTCTCGCACTTTTTGACGAGCTCGGCGCGGGAACAGACCCGACCGAGGGAGCCGCGCTTGCCGCCGCTATCATTGAGCGGATAAGGGAGTCCGGCGCGCTGTGCGCGGCGACCACTCACTACGCGGAAATCAAGGCCTACGCCCTTGAAACTCCGGGAGTCGTCAACGCGTCCTGTGAGTTTGACGTTGAAACTCTCCGCCCGACGTACCGCCTTATAATCGGCGCTCCGGGGAAATCAAACGCCTTCGCGATATCCGAAAAGCTCGGCCTTGACAAAAGCGTCATTGATAACGCCAAGAAAAAGCTCGCCGTCGACGCGCTGAGATTTGAAGACGTTCTCGAAAGGCTGGAAGAGAGCCGCAGAGCCGCTGAAAAGGAGCGCCGGGCAGCCGCCGAAGAGCACGAAAAGGCGTCCCGACTCCTCGCAGACGCCGAAAGAATCTCCGCGGAAAAGCTCGGACGGGCAGAAAATGAACTTGAAAAAAGCCGCGAAAAAGCTTCGCAGATCATCTCAAGCGCACGCGCGACCGAAGAATACGTCCTCGACAGTCTTGACCGGATCAGAAAAGAACAGGAAAAAGAGACGTTCGGAAAATCGATAGACGACGGCCGCCGCGAACTAAGAAGAAAACTGCGCGAAGCCGCCGACACCGTCGATCCCGTCACCGAGGACGAACGCGGAACGCCGCTCGACAAGCCGCCCGTCAGGGGAGATCGGGTTTATATTTCCGATCTGAAAAAAGAAGGCGTGGTCACTTCCCTTCCCGACAAAAAGGGCGATCTTTCGGTCCGGATCGGCAGCATGATCACCAGGACGAACCTGAAAAAGCTCCGCGTTGTCGAAAGCGCCGTAACGGTAAAGCGCGAGCGCGACGTGCGCGCCGCTGACAGTTTTGTGTCAAGCGTGCCTGACGATATCAGGCCTTCGATCGACGTCAGGGGCAAGACAGCCGAGGAGGCCTGGCACGACATAGACGGATACCTCGACCGCGCTATCCTCGCAAACCTTGAAAGGGTCACGATAATACACGGAAAAGGTTCGGGGATACTGCGCTCTGCAATTTCTGCGCGGTTGGCAAAAGATCCGCGTTCCGTCTCTTTCCGGGCCGGCATTTACGGAGAGGGAGACAACGGCGTAACGGTCGTCGAACTCAAAGGGAAATGATAAAATTTACGCTGACTTTAAAACATCTCGACCTCGCTCCGCTCGCCGACAGGCTCATGCCTAAACTGACGGGGAGCAATTCACCGCTCGTGAACGGAGCGGCCAAGAAAATGCTGCTTTCACTCCCCGAGGAAAAGCAGGAGGAACTTCTGACCGGGCTTCTGAGCTCGGGAAGCATCGACCCCGCGGCAGAGCTTCAGAAACTGCTTGGAGAAAACGGGATCAAAGCCGAGATAATCGAAGCGAGAGCCGACAGAATATAAAGCGGCCGCTTAAAAAGGAGTATTATGGAACCTAATCTTTCGACAGACGTCCTTGCGCTCGGAAGAGAGCGCTCGGCTATAAGAGAACTTTTTGAATACGGCAGGGCCGCGCGCGCCAGAGGCGAAAAAATATGTGATCTGAGTCTCGGAAACCCTGCCGTTCCGACCCCGGAGGCGGTAACCGCGACGATGGCGGAGCTGATATCATCCGAGCCTTCGCTCGGGCTTCACGGCTACACGTCGGCACCCGGACTTCCCGAGACCCGCAGCGCGATCGCCGCAACGGTAAAGGACGCGCTCCCCGAGCTTACCTACGTCACATGCGGAGCGGCCGCCGCGCTTGTCATAGCAATAAAGGCTCTGATAACAAAAAAACGCCCGGAGATAATCATCCCGGCGCCGTTTTTCCCCGAATACAGGGTCTTCGTTTCGGGCGCAGGAGGCAGGCCGGTCGTGGTTCCTCACAAGGGAAGCGACTTTGACCTGGACATTGACGGGATCGCCGACGCCCTGACCCCCGCAACGCGAGCCGTCATCATCAATTCGCCGAACAATCCGTCCGGCAGGATTTACTCCGGAGAAAGACTGGAAGAACTATCCCGGCTTCTCGATAAAAAATCGGCTGAGTATGGCGAACGGATCTATATCATTTCCGACGAACCGTACAGAGAGATCTATTACGGGGCCAAGCCGCCGTTCATACCCGATTTTTATCCGCACACCGTGATATGCAACTCATTTTCAAAATCCCTTTCCCTGCCCGGCGAGCGTATCGGATATCTCACGGTATTCCCGAGGGCGGACGGTGCGGGAAAAATATTTGACGCGGTATGCGGGGCGGGGCGAATGCTCGGCTACGTATGCGCGCCGTCGCTCATGCAGAAAGTGATAGCGAAACACGCGGGGAGAAGCTGCTCCGTTTCTCTATACCGGGAAAACAGAAACCTGCTCTGTTCCGCGCTATTAAAAATCGGTTTCGATTTCGTATCCCCGGACGGGGCGTTTTACCTTCTCGTAAGGTCCCCGGACGGCAGATCGCAGGATATGAGCGACAGGGCGAAAAAGCTCGGCCTGCTCATCGTTCCGGGAGACAGCTTCGGCTGTCCGGAATACGCCCGCGCTGCGTTCTGCGTGAGCAAGGAGACCATCAGGGAATCGATCCCTCTGTTTTCGGAACTGAAAAAGACTTATGAATGAAAAAAAAGAGACCGTCACAAACGTAAATGAAGGGATCAGACTGATCCAGGATCCCACGGCTCTTGCCTATGGTACCGACGCGCTCATGCTCGCCGCCTTTATACGGAGAGAGCCGGGGCGCCACGCGCTCGAGCTCGGGTCCGGCAGCGGGATCATATCCCTGCTTCTCGGCAAGCGAGGCAAATTCCGAAAAATAACAGCCGTCGAGATACAACCGTACTATGCCGATCTCACCCGCCGCAACGTACTTGAAAACGGGCTAAGCGGGGTAATCGACACGGTGAACGCCGATATCAGGACCTGGAACGGATGCGCCGATACGGTTTTTTCTAACCCGCCGTATATGCGGGTGACGTCAGGGAAACCCAATTCCGACGAAGGAAAATACGCGGCTCGCCACGAGGTGTACGGGACGGTCTCGGAGCTTGTCGGAGCGGTTTCCGGGATACTCCGCTACGGAGGCAGATTCTGCTGCGTTTACAGGCCGGACAGACTTCCCGAACTTGTCACGGCTATGAAGGAAAACGGGATCGCTCCGAAAAGGATGGCGTTCGTCCACGGCAACCCTAAGATCGAGCCTTGTCTCGTTCTTATCGAGGGCAAAAAAGGCGGCGGCGAGGGCTGCCGCGTGCTTCGCCCGACGTTTCTTTCCGACTCCGACGGAGCGATTACCCCCGACGCAGAATACATATATACAAACGGGGACTGGCCTGAATGATCTCATCTGCTGAAAAGAACAAAACCGAAAAGGGCGCTCTCTATCTTGTCGCCACCCCCATCGGGAATCTCGACGATATTACTCTCAGGGCGCTCAAGGTGCTCCGCGAATGCGACTTCGTCGCGGCCGAGGACACGAGAGTCACGGCAAAGCTCCTGTCTCATTTTGAGATATCGAAGCCGGTCGTGATCTATCAGAAATACAACGTGACGAAGGCGGGCGGGGAGATCGCCGACCGGCTCGGTCAAGGGGAGACCTGCGCTCTTGTGACTGACGCCGGAACGCCGGGGATATCCGATCCCGGACAGGAGGTCGCCCGCCTCTGCATCGAAAAAAACATACCCGTCCGCGCGGTCCCCGGCGCGTGCGCCGCGATATGCGCGCTGATCAGCTCCGGAATGCCGACCGACGGATTTGTATTCGCCGGTTTTCCCGGCTCAAGGCCCGCCGATATTGAAAAATCGCTCGAGCCGCTGATAAACGAGCGACGCACTTCAATTCTTTACGAGGCGCCGCACCGGCTGAAAAAAACGCTCGGGATAATGTGCCGCCTTTTCGGCGGCGATAGAAAGGCAGCTCTTTGCCGCGAGCTTACGAAGCTCAATGAAGAGGTTATCCGGGGAACGCTCTCCGAGGTCTGCCTCAGATACTCCGCGGAAGAACCACGCGGCGAGTTCGTTATCATCCTCGAGGGTGCCGAGGACACAGGCGACACGTTCTGGGAGCACATGTCAGTCGAGGAACACGTCGGATATTACGCGGAACGGCTCGGACTTGACAGGATGTCGGCCGTAAAGGCCGTCGCCCGCGACCGCGGGGTCTCTAAAAACGAGATCTACAAGGAGCTCGTCAGATGACGTACTTCCTCTCGGTTGCGCTCGGCGCGCTCACAGCGCTTCCGATGGTGTTCGACCGGCTGTTTTTCCTCCCGTGGCTCACCCTCCCGGTTTGGCTGATCCTGATTCTGAAAAGCAAAGCGCCGTACCGTCACGGGCTGATCTGGTCTCTCGGATACTATTTCGTGGTATTCAGCTGGCTTATTGAGCTGTATCCGATGGACTTTGCCGGCTTTTCAAACGGAATGAGCGTTCTGATCATATTTCTCGGGATCACGGTCCTGACGCTCAGTCAGAGTTTTCTCTCGGCTTTTATGCCTCTGATTTACAAAAAATCGGCGAAGTACCTGCCCCCTGCGGTGACCGCGATCCTCGCCGGGGCGCTATGGTGTCTTATCGAATGGATACAGACCCTCCCGTGGTTCATGGTCCCGTGGGGAAAGCTTGCGCTGACCCAGACGTTCCTTCTGCCAGAGATACAGTCGGCTTCGCTTCTCGGGTCGTATTTCACCGGATTTCTCATGATGAGCTTTGCGGGATTTATTGCGGCTTTCTTCTGCGAAGCCATCTCCCCGGGAAGGCCTCTAAGGATAGAAAAGAGCGAACTGCGCCCGGTTTACGGGGTTATTGCCCTTATAATTTTCGTCTCTAATACGGCTTTCGGAGTGATAAAGCTTTCGCTTCCCGAAAAAAGCGGGACAAAGGTGACGGCCGCCGCGATACAGGGAAACATATCGTCAGTCGACAAATGGGCGGACGGATCGGTCTCACGATCGCTTGATATCTACTCGGATCTGACAAAAAAAGCGGCAGGAAAGGGTGCCCGGCTCATTGTCTGGCCGGAATCGGTCATCACGGAATCCCTGAACAGAAACAATCCGGTGTCTTCAAAGATCGCGGCGCTCGCCGCCGAGACAGGATGCGATATCGCGGTCGGAGCGTTTTATACCGAAGGGACCGGGGATAACGTAACGGATTTCAACGCCGTGTATTATTATCATCCCGACGGCTCGGTGTCCGAAAACGTTTACCGCAAAAGACATCTCGTGCCCTTCGGAGAATACGTCCCCATGAGGCCGCTCATAATGAAGCTTTTCCCTTTTCTCGGGGACATCAACATGTTCAGCGCGGACGTCGGACGCGGGACCGGGACGGAGCTCTTCACCGACGAACGGGGAACGGCCGGGGCGCTCGTCTGCTTTGACTCGATCTATCCCGATCTTGCAAGGCAATCGGCCGCCGAGGGCGCCGATATTATTCTGCTTTCGACAAACGACTCGTGGTACAAAGACTCGACGGCTGTGTATCAGCACAACCGTCACGCCGCGCTCCGCGCGGTCGAGACCGGAAGATTTATTGTCAGAGCCGCCAATACCGGCGTGTCGTCCGTCATAGATAAAAACGGCAGGATAAAGGATACCCTCCCCCCGCTTACAGACGGTTTCATCACGGGTGACGTTTATTACGAGAACACAAGAACGCCCTATACCCTGCTCGGCGACGTCATCGTGTGGTTCTCGGCCGCCTTTACCGCAGTTTGCTCGATCGCGGCGATAATCGGCGCAAAAAAAACAAAAGAGCGCAAAAACATCCAACTAAACAGCCAAAAGGAAGAGATAAATGAACGTTAGAGATTATTACGCAGACAAAGACGAAAAGCCCCTCGACAGGATGCCGGCGGACGGCGGATTTGCCGGAATATTCCGAAAAATAGTATGCATAGGCGACAGTCTTTCATCAGGCGAGTTCGAAGCAGTCGACAAAGACGGCGGTCGCACCTATCACGATAAGTTCGAGTATTCATGGGGACAGTATCTCGGCCGGCTCATCGGTTCCGAGGTGCTGAATTTCTCGCGCGGCGGGATGACGACCTTCGAATACTGCCGGTCGTTCGCCGAGGAGCGGGGATTCTGGAATCCCGAAATCAAAGCGGACTGCTATATCATTGCGCTCGGAGTGAACGATCTCTGCGGCTGGAACTACACCGTCGGGGATATCGATGATATGCGCGTCGAAAACTGGCGGGAAAACCCCGATACCTTCGCCGGATGGTACGGAAGGATCATTTCAAGATACCGCGAGATCAGCCCGGACACTCATTTTTTCCACGTCACCATGCCCCGTCACGGAGGCAACGAAATCCATAACGGACACGCCGGGGATCAGGCGGAACTGCTTCGCAAAATCCCGGAGCGTTTCCCGCACAACCACGTAATAGACCTGAACAGATACGGACCTGTATACGATGAGGAATTCATGAAAAACTTTTTCCTGTACGGACACATGAATCCGGCGGGTTATCTTCTCACCTCCCGCATGATCGCGTCATACATGGATTATATCATCCGGAACGACCCGAAGATGTTCTCTCAGAGCGGAATGATCAACACTCCGTATTACAACTACGATTTTGACTGATGTTGACAAAACAAAAGGTTTGTGTTAACATTATCCCCAAAGAAACAATTATATCAGACACGGAGAGTATCCCTACAGATGAAAATTGTCGTTAACGGCTGCGGAAAGATCGGCAGCACAATAGTCAGGGCCCTGACGATAGAAGGGCACGACGTAGTTACGGTCGACATGGACCCCTCCAGAATAAACGAGATCACGGGGACTTACGACGTTATGGGAATTGTCGGAAACGGAGGCAGTCCCGACATACTCAAAGAATGCGGCGCCGGAGACTGCGACGTTTTTATCTCAGTGGTAAGCTCTGATGAAATAAACATGCTGGCTTGCTTTTTCGCGCGCAGGATGGGAGCGAAACACACAGTCGCGCGTATCAGAGATACAGAGTTCAGCGATGACGAAAAAGATTTTTTCCGCCGGGAACTCGGTCTTTCCCTGATCATAAATCCCGATCTGCTCACGGCACGGGAGATCCACGATCTGTTGAGATTCCCGTCCGCCGTTAAGGTCGAGAGATTCTCAAACGGAATGGACATGGCGGAGCTCGTGCTTCGCGAGGGCTCGATGCTGAGCGGTCTGTCCCTTGTCAAGATAAGGGAAAAGTTCGGCGCGCACATTCTCGTATGCTGCGTTCTCAGGGGAGGCCAGGTCATCATCCCGGACGGCAGTTTTGTCCTCGAAACAGGAGACAGGATAGGAATAACCGGTTCGGTAAACGAACTCGGAAAGTTCATGCGCTCGGCGAGCGCAAATCACAAAAAGGCCCGCGATATCATGATACTCGGCGGCTCGCGCACGGCAACCTACCTTGCCGGACTGATCATAAACGGCGGCAACACCGTGCGGATCGTCGAAAGAGACCGTCAGAAATGCGAATCGCTGTGTGAAAAGCTTCCGAAAGCAATCGTGATAAACGCCGACGGAACGGATCACGACGCGCTGCTTGAAGAAGGACTCGGAACAGTCGACGCCTTCGTGTCGCTGACCGGGCTTGATGAGCAGAACATTCTGACGGCGGTTCACGCCTCCTCCGTCGCGGTGTCAAAATCCGTCGCGAAGGTGAACTCCGGAACGCTTGCAAAGATGGCCGAAAAAATCGGGCTCGATACGGCGGTATCTCCGAAAAACGCCGTTTCGGACGTTGTTGTGAGATACGTGCGCGCGCTCAACGAATCCGTTGGCTCTGATTTCGAAACTCTGTACCGCGTTTTCGACGGTCAGGTCGAGGCGATAGAATTCAGGGCAAAGAGCGACTGCAAAATACTCAAAACACAGTTAAAATCGCTGAAAACGAAAAAGAATATACTTGTCGCCGGTATAATCCGCGACGGCAAGGTCATCATACCGGGAGGATCTGACAGCGTCCTTGCCGGTGACAGAGTAATAATCATCGCGGCCGGACAGCGCATCGACACGCTCGACGGCATCCTTGCGTAAACGGAGCGCGATATGAACAAACGTTCAGTAATCAATCTGCTCGGCAGGATCATACTTATCCTTGCGGGAGCGATGCTCCTGCCCGCCCTTGTCTCTCTTATTTACAAAGAGCCGCGCATCGCGCTGATTTTCCTTCTGACGTCGGTCGGTTCCGTCATCGTCGGCACCGTCGCGATGCTCTGCACGGGGGGGCTCCGCCTCGGCGAAAAACACATTTTTGCCCGCGAGGGATTCATGATCGTCGGGCTCGCCTGGGTGACGATGACGCTTATCGGCGCAATCCCTTTTGCAGTCTCCGGCGAGGTAAAGAATTATATTGACGCCGTTTTTGAGACCGCGAGCGGGTTTTCCACGACCGGCGCGACGATAATCGCGGACGTCGAGGTCCTTTCGCACGGTATACAGTTCTGGCGGTCTCTCACGCACTGGATAGGAGGAATGGGGGTCCTCACATTGCTCATGGCGCTCGCCCCGACAGATCAGGATTCCGGCCGCGCGATGCATATTCTTCGCGCGGAGATGCCCGGTCCCGTCGTCGGCAAGCTCGTCCCGAGGATCAGACGCACCGCCGTTGTGCTCTACTCCATGTATATTTTCCTGACCGCCCTTGAAACCGTACTGCTGTGTTTCGGCGGGATGACCTTCTATGAGGGTATAATTCACGCGATGAGTACGGCAGGAACCGGGGGATTCGGTATTTACAATTCCAGTATAGGCGAGTTCAGCCCGTATATCCAGTGGGTAATCACGGCGTTCATGCTCCTGTTTTCTCTCAATTTCACGCTCTATTACCTCGCCGTGGTCGGCAAGATAAAGGAAGCGCTTTCGAGCAGGGAGCTCTGGCTCTTTATCGGAATATACGTGGTCGGAACCGCGGTGATAACCTTCAACATCAGGGGAATGTTCGGCTCGTTCGGAGATGCGGTGCGCACCGCCGCGTTCGAGTCGGCGGCGTTTGCCTCGACTACCGGTTTCGGAACGGCCAACCCGAATCTCTGGCCGACCCTGTCGAAAGCGATACTCATACTCTTCATGCTGATAGGCGGATGCGCAGGATCGACGGCCGGCGGCCTTAAGCTTTCCCGCGTTATGCTGATGTGCAAATACGCAAAGAAAAATCTCAAGGACACGTTCCGTCCGCGCTCGGTGAACGTCGTTATGCACGAGGGACGGAGGGTTGACAATGAGACTTCCCACGGAGCCGTCGCGTACCTTGTCATATACGTGCTGATACTCGCGGCGACGATACTCCTCATTTCGTTCGAACCGTTTGACTTTGAAAGGCTGTTCACTTCGGCCATCTCATGTCTCAACAACATCGGTCCTACGTTCAGCTCCGCCGTCGCCGAGCCGGGTTTTACGGATTTCAGCCCGTTCTCAAAGGTTGTACTGTCAATCGCGATGCTTCTCGGCAGACTCGAACTTTATCCCGTACTGTTTATTTTCACGCCGTCCGCATGGACGGACAAAAACCGTGTTCATACTCACCGCTGAAAGACGGATAAAAAGAATATGAAAGAAAACAAAAGACGCCGCGACGCCACCCTTCCGCTTATAGTAACGTCGGCTATGCTTTTCATTTTTCTCGTTTGCACCGTCGTGATTTTCGCGTTCACTTATTCCGAGCTTGAAAAAACGAGAAACGACTATGAATCCCCGTCTGACGTAAATGCAGCTCAGAAAAGCGACTCTGAGCTCGCGTCGGAAAACGCACGTCTCGGTCGCCAGCTGCTCATTGCCGAGCAGACGCGCTCGGAGCTTGAAAACAAAATATCCGAGCTGGAAAACGAGCTTGAAGCTCGCCGCGGCGAGCTCGAGGCCGACGATGATACCCTGAACGGGATGATCGCCGCACTCAGAAAAGAACTGGATATTAAAAAGGCCGAAATTGAATCGCTGAAACACGATATCCGTATGAACGCGCGGGAAAATGCCCTTGACCTGAATGCGGTTGACGAAGCTTTTTCGGCTCTTTCGCGACGCGTTTCCGTTATTCCCGAATCAATTATGATTCGGACGCCCGTCCTGCGCCGCGATGAGGGCGTTCCCGTTGTCGACGAAAAAGGGGAGGCAATTTACGATATCGTAGAAAGCGCGCCTCGAATCGCTCTTTTCTACTGTGATCTGACAAGGGGTTACCGGTATTCGTTCGGTGACGATATTGTTTTCTCATCGCCCGAGATGGACATGCTTCTCCTCGCGTATCAGATCGTGACGGCAAAAATTGCCGAGGATAACCGTGTTGCTCTCGATCTGCTGTCAAGCGCCGAGGCAGCGCACAACGAGAGGGAGTTTAATTTTGACGAACTTATTCCCTGCGTTCCGGAAACTGAAAACGTAAAAAAAAGAGAAGACGGCAAATACAGCGTGTCTGAGGTCATCTCGATGATGCTTGAATTCGGCGACGCGGGAGCTTACGCCGCGCTTACCGAAAAATACGGCGAGACGCGGATCCTTTCCGCGGCAAGCTCATCCGGGCTTGACGTAATCAACGGAAACGTATGTTTCACGGCCTCGCAGGCCGGACGTTTTGCCGCGAAAGTATACGATCTCATCGAAGGAGAAAGCGACACCTCCGAAAAAATGAAAGAGGCGATGTCGGATTCTGTACACTCGGCGCTCACCGCGTACTCCGTGTCTCCGAAGAAAGCGGCTCACATCTGCCTAAAAAACGGGTGCTACGGCGACGTTGCGTTCGTTTTCGACGACAATCCTTATGTTATCGTGATACTGTCCGACATGGAACCCGGAGAACAGGAAAACTCATACCTTTGTTCCGTAATAGAACTCGTAGACAAACTTCACGATACGCTCGGCAAATAATGATGACGGTAACCGAAAAAGCCTTCGCGAAGATAAATCTGTTCCTAAGAGTTGAAAAAAAGAGGCCCGACGGATATCACGATCTGACGTCCGTTATGCATACCGTATCTCTTTATGATACTGTCAGAATAAGAAAAAAACCGGGAAACGATATTATTTTCAGGTGCAGCGTGCCCGAGCTCGACGGAGAAAACAACCTGTGCGTCAGGGCCGCGCGCCTTTTTACGGAAAAATACGGCACGGGAGGATGCGAGATAATCCTTAAAAAGCGCATCCCGTGGGGAGCCGGTCTCGGCGGGGGATCTGCAGACTGCGCAGCCGTGCTCAGGGGCATGAACCGGCTCTACGGTACGGGAGCCGGCTCCGAAGACCTCGAGCGGCTCGGTGCAAAGCTCGGAGCCGACGTCCCGTTCCTGATAAACGGAGGCGCGTCGCTCGCCCGGGGAATCGGTGATATCCTCACTCCTCTGAATCGCCTTTACAACGCATGCGTGCTGATAATAGAAGGAGACGCGAAAACAGGAACAGCCGGGGCATTTGCGCGCCTTGACGGAATAAAATCAAAATCGCATGAAACGGATGAAAAAAAAGACGTCCGTGCGCTGATTGATGCGATCGGGCAAAACGATCTGAAAACGGTCGGAAGTCTTTTATTTAATGATTTTGAGGTTTTATACAACAGAGACGACAGATACGCGCTCTGCCGCGGAGCCGAAGGCGTATGCCTGACGGGCTCAGGTTCAGCCGTCTTCGCCATTTATTCTGACGAAAATGAAATGAAAAAAGACTCGGATTATATCAAAAAACACGGGTATAAAACGCATCCCTGCTCAACGGTCTGAGGCGTTTCTGAACGGCAGCTGAAAACGGAATATTTAACTTGATGAGGCTCCCTTTCTCACAGGGAGTCTTTCATTTAACTATTTTCAACAGGCATACACCGCTCGGAAGAAGCATTAAGTCGGAATTAAAAAATTGAACGTCCTCTCACGTACCGGTAACAGAAAAAGTCCGTCCGCTGATGCGGACGGACCGAGTGTCGGCGAGGACCTATTTTTCCGGGCGGTTGCCCGCCGAGTATTTTGGGCACGTCAGAGCTTAACTACCGTGTTCGGAATGGGAACGGGTGGACCCTCTGAGAAAGACACACCGACTGAGAGTGAAGCGAGAGAGGCATAGCGAAGCACCCGGGTACCTCTCAGGACGACATTCAGAAAAGAACGTTCACTCACAACCGAAAAGAAAGCGAAACGAAGAACTCAAAAATGACGAATGAACTCAAAGAAGGAGTTCAAGCCCTCGGTCAATTAGTATCGTTCAGCTGAACACATTACTGTGCTTACACCTACGACCTATCAAACATGTAGTCTGCATGTGACCTTACTGGCTTACGCCATGGGATATCTTATCTTGAAGAATGTTTCACGCTTAGATGCCTTCAGCGTTTATCACTGCCGCACGCGGCTATCCGGCTATGCTCCTGGCGGAACAACCGGTGCACCGGAGGTGCGTCCGACCCGGTCCTCTCGTACTAAGGTCAGCCCTTCTCAAATATCCTGCGCCCACGACAGATAGGGACCGAACTGTCTCAC
>JAFTDQ010000011.1 GCA_017454075.1 Clostridia bacterium | reverse complement strand
TCACCGTCGCCGGCTGATCGACAGTTTTATCAATGCGATATACCTTTACGATGACAGGATCACCCTCGTCTTTAACTTCAAAGACGGCACTAAAACGATAACTTTCGCCGAGCTTGAGGAATCAAGCTTGGGTTCGGATATAAATGCACTCGCTGCACCAAAATTGCAGGGACGGTCTCCGGCCGTTCCTGCAATTTTAATGTAAACGTACCGACGAAGGACTCCGCATTTTGCGGCGGCAAAATGCATGCGTTTGCGTAAGGCGAACGAACGCATGAACCGGACTCCGCGCAAACGCGGTTCAAACGTCTCGTTTCCCGCACCAAAATTGCAGGGACGGTCTCCGACCGTTCCTGCATTTTTTTGCGTTTTAAGTTGTATTTCGGGCTTCACCGGTTTATTCGTTATCAACGGGAGTGAGCGAACCTGTTGAATACGAATACATGAATCGACGCTGACCGGCGCTGAAAACAAAGCCCGAGGCCTCGTTGCTTCCGTCCTTCACGGGAACTATATCGCTTATCATGCTCTGAGGGCATCCGAGTCGGGCGGAAATCGACCCGATGATCGGAGAGCGCGCGTCGTCCTTATAGCTTGAGTCAAATTTTCTCAGATCGTCGAGCGTGTCGAACTCTTCAATTATCCCGGGCATGTATCTGCGCATCTTCAGTTTAAGGGAGTCGAGATTGTTCATATAAACAGCTTCCCAAAGGAGCGGCGCCGTCTCCGGCAGATCGTAAATCGATTCGAGGATACGGACAAAACGCCTCGAAAATTCCCGGTCCCAGAAAACGTGACCCATCATGTACCACGAGTCCCTGCCCCCTATCGTCACGGAATCTATATAACCGTCCGGTCCCTCTCTGATGCACCATTCGCCGGTCTCGCCTTCTGCATAACACGCGGCGTAATACGGCTCGCTGACCTCACGCTCAAAAGGGTTTTCAGTGAAATAATTGTCAGACGAGCAGATATAGGTGTTTCCGAGGCGCTCTCTTACCGCCCAGACGGATCCGTTGTTGTTTCTTTTGAGGTAATCGGGGTTTTCGACGAGATCCACGCCGAATTTGTCAGGGAGATAGGAAAACTGCTCCTTTCTGTACCCGACAACAACCGTGACGTCGTTTATTCCCGCCTGTTTAAGCTGGCGGATCTGTCTCTCGATAAGGATCTCGCCCTTTACCTCGTAAAGCGATTTCGGCTTTTCAAAAGACAGCGGAGCGAATCTCGAGGACGACCCCGCCGCCATGATCACCGCGTTATCAACTTGTATTTTATTATTTTTATCAATCGTCACGGCGTCATCACTCCGGCATCCTGTGTTCTTTAAGAACGACTCTGTCGTCTATAAACTTCCAGTTCCCGCGATCCCACAGATTATCCGATACCACAGCCCAGGTGGTTGCGATAAAGCATTTCCCGTTGTTCGTACTGGTGCTCCAGTATTTGTGCTCGGATATTATGAACTGATCGTGGGCGTATTTTTCATCTGTCGTGATCGGTTTCCCGGTGAAGGGGTTGACCGGGTTTTCAATCAGCCCCTCGAACGCGATGCTCGGCGTATCGGCGTTCGTCATGAAAGCGTCGTCCGTCCTGAACCCGTGTGCCCCGAAATCCTTGACCATCATGAGCGGAAAGAAATTGCCGAGATCGACGTACTGCCCGTTATCCAGCTTGTGCTCCGGGAAAAGGAGCCCGCGCGACTGATACAGATAATAACCGTGATCCGACACGATTATGATCCTCGTGTTGTCGTAGACGCCTTCCTGTTTCAGATAATCGAGCCATTCGCCTATTCTGAGAAGAGACGCCATATTTGCGTGATAGTGTATGACCGTCCTGTCGGAACCTACCCGGATCTCAGACCCGTCGGGGAGGCGGAACCGGTCAGGATGCTCCTCGTCGTACACTGTGTTGTCAATCTTTTCTGCGGGAACGTAATCCGGTTCGAGCGTCAGCATCGGCTCGTGCGGAGCGTCGTCATAGAAAAACAGGAACGTATTGTCGTCCGTATCCTCTATCCTTGTCATGTTTCTGAGGTTACAGAGGACGTTGTAGCCCTCCATAAAGGCCTGATTTATCCCTGTTGCCTTTGACGTTCCGTCCCGCTCCTGCTTCGTCGAAGCTTCGGGATTGTCCGTCATGTGATAATTTCCCGAGTCATAGAGGAAGAACTGAACCGGAAGGGGGAGGGACTTCATCAGACCGAAGCAGAAGAAGTTTCTCAGGTTCGATTCCACCCCGCGCTGTTTTTCCTCCGGCGAGTTGAAATAACCCTTTGTAATGAACTTTCTTATCTCCGGCCGTTCGTCGTAAATTGAGAGATCGGGTATCCACTTGTAGTTTGCGTAAGGCGCGTCGCAAACAGTCACCCTGTATCCCGCGTCAAGGAAGGTATACGGCATTACCCTGAGCGCTTCGTTGTGCTTGTCAACAAGCAGTTCGGTGTCGCGCCTGTTCATCTCGACGGGGGTGTATTCGTATCCTCCCATGAGAGCGGACGCGCCGAAATTGGTGTGGCCGCCGTATGAGATGCAGTTTGAATAATACGTGAAGCCGTCGTACATTTCTTTCAGTTCCGGCTTTTCCTGAATATAATACGGCAGATTTTCCCCGAGCCCGCGGTCAAGGAATATGACTATCACGTTTTTCCCCTCTTTGCTGAGGGTAAAGCCCGGAGAGCTGCCGAGTTCGTCAAGTCTGATCTCATCGACCGAACGCTTGGTATCGACAATATGAATCGACGACATGACAAGAACAGCCGCCAGCGCGCTGAAAACCGTGCCTCGGGCGACCTTCGGCCACCGTTTTGCGACCAAAACGAGGACCACCGCCGCGCCCGTCGCCGCGAGAATGTTCAGAATAATCTCAAGGGCTCCGAAAGACATCCCGTTTTCATACTGAAGAGATGACGAGAGTATCCCGAGTTTTGTACCGAAAAACAGATAATCGACGGCAAAAACGCCGCACAGAGCGAGATAGACGCGTTCCGTCAGGATCTTCCCTTCTTTTCCGGCAAGCCAGTAGATAACGCCGCCCCATATGAGGAAGGTCCCGGTTGAAAGCAGCGTCGCGCTGAGAGCGTACCAGAGAGGATTGAAATAATACGAAACGTCTACGTATTCCTGCGGAGAGGCGGCGAGGAAGGTCGCCGGAATAAACAGCCCGGCAAATACCGACAGAAAGACGGCGCAGAGAACGAAAAGGCTCCTGTTCGCGGGAGACGCGTTTTGGGGCTCGCTCTTTTTTTTCGGCATTTTGGATATAAGCAGGAATGCAAAAAGCTGAAGAATCAGAATGATCCCGATAACAAGGAGCACCAGCCGGCGAATATCCTCCGAATCTCCGCCCGACGTGATGAAATACCCCGCGACGCATGCGGCCCCGCACGCCGAAAGCAAGACCGAAATGACGCGGCCGGGATGTTTCAACTTGCAGAAGACGTTTTTCCCGAGGGAGAAAATGTTGTTCAGAGTCCAGTAAAAGACAAGACCGGACGGTGATGAATACAGGAAAACAAGGAAAAACAAGGCCATGCCGTAGAGCTGTATCTTTGTTTTCAGCGGAAAGCCCTTCAGATAAATCGCGGAAGATATGAAGTTTATGAGGGTCATAAGAACCGGAAGGACGTTTACGGTGAGCCCGAACAGAACAAGCATCCCGTCCGGTTTCGACAGATCCGAAATGGGTCCGAACGAAACACCCCTTAGAAGGGTCACACCCGACAGGAACTGATAAGCCGCCATAAAAAACGGTATTTCAAGCAGAAGTGATACGGAACCGCGTAGGGCGTGGACCGGGGAATAGTTGTTCTGACGGTAATAAGTCTGAAGCATCATCAGTCTTTCATTGCCGGAGAACGTCTTTTTAATATGAGCCACTCCGTCGTGCAGACGGGCTTCCGTGTCGCGCGCCGCCTCCTGCATGGCGTCCGCTCTCCTGTAAAGCGGGAGAACAAGAACGTTCATACACAGAGACAAAAATATTATCGCAATACCGGGATGACCGGTCAGCCAGTTTGCGATCTGAAAGATGACCTCAAAAAGGAGTTTCAGAGGCCCGAGAAACAGCGTTGACAGTATGGAACCGAACGACATTACTTCTTCCCCTCCTCCCCTGTGAGCTCGTTGAGTTTGCCGATCAGATAGTCGGCCGCGCGTCTGGCGCCCTCTCCGATATTTGCCCAGGTCTCATTCCTGACTTCTCTTCTCCCCTTTTCAAGCTCCGGATCCGACAGCGTTTCGTCGATGAGCTTTTTCAGGTCTCCGCTGTTTTCCGCGGTAAGACGGCGACCGATCCTCGGAAGAGCTGAGACGGTCCACAGCGGACGGTTCAGCCACCACGCGTCGTAAGGTGAAAGGTCGATGTCGGGGTCGGTATATATCACCGGTTTGTCGAACACCAGCGAAAAATCAAAGACAACGCCAGAAAAATCCGATATCAGAATATCGCTTCTCCTGAGGACGTCAAAATTGTCGTTGTCCCGATTCCATTCAAGCAGTTCAGATTCCGGAAAGCGCTCCATAAGACCGTTTATCAGTTCCGGCTCGGACTGAAACGACTGGGGATGCGGGCGAACTATGATTTTATAACCCGTGCCGAGAAGCGACCCGATTATTTCCGGACCGTATACGGAGAACATCGCGCTTTTCCCCCAGGACGGGGCGATAAGAACTGTCCTCGGGTGCGGCTGAACGTCGCCTTCCGCGGCGAGACGGGCGGCCATCACGTCCATATAAGGGATGCCGATCCGGGTCAGTTCCTTGCGCGGCAGTCCGCGAAGCGTTTCGAGATCGCGGATATCCTTTTCCTGATATTCACCCGAAAGGAGAACCGCGTCGTAATAATCCGTCCCGAACATGCGATAAAGGCATATTTCGCTCGCCGCATGGGGGATATGGACGTAATATGATACGTTCGGAGAGCGTTTCCACTGGTAGACGTCAAGACCCGGGGTGGTCGACAGGAGTATCGACGCGTTGAGAGTATTCAGGCGGGAATAAACCCGGCTGCCGGGCCCGATATACTCGGCGGAGACGTTCTCGTACGTCGAAGAAAGAGCCGGATCATCCTCCGACGCCGTCAGATATACCACTCTCACGCCTTTTTTGTCAAGTAAATCAAGGATCGGCTTGAAAATCTGCCAGTATCGCTTATTGTCGGAAAAAACGGCGATCGGGATACGTTCCGCGTTCGTTTTGACTTTTCCGCCGCCTATCCCGGTCCTGATCTTCAGACCGAACGTACGGATAGAATAATATGCCGCGCCGATCGTCCCTATGAGAACGGTAAACAACATGCTCCCCGTCCCGGGATCTATGTAAAATGCCATAAATAATTATCCTCTCCCCGGAGAGCTCCGGGATATTAAAGCGATAGTCAGACGGAAGCGGCGGGAATTATATCCCGCCGCGCGTTTCCGTCAGTTTTTCTTTTTGATAAGTTCCTTGTAGTCCGCACCGGCAAGAATGCCGAAAATAAGCACTGCGGCGGTGCAAATGACAGTCACGGGGTTAAGAAGACCGTAATCCCTGAGGAAAACAACGCTGAACACGACCGCCCACGCGGAATAAGTTATATTCAGAGCCATCGACTTTGACGCGCCGATGCGGCTTATCGCCCTGTAATAGAAAAGATACGAGGCGGTAGCGAAAAGCGCGGCGAGGGCAATAAGGGGTATCAGCCATCCGGTGTCTTTGAAGAGAGATACGGTGAACCCCCATCCCTTCATTATCGGGAGTATGACGGCGCCGTAAACGATGGCGCTCGTCGTCTGTCTTATCTGAAGGGCGACCTCGTCTGAGACCGCGTTGTCACGCACGCATTTCGCTATTATGACGGCCTCGATCCCCCACCCGAAGGCGCACATAAGGGTCCCGGCGAATCCGAGCCAGAAATTGGTTATGTTTATCTCGGGACTGTAGCTCAGACCGTAGACGCCGAAAAGACTCAGCGCAAGGAATATCCACCGGTACCACGACATTTTTTCTTTAAGGAATATATAGGCGAGCACTGCTCCGATCGCCGGGAAAATCGCGCTCGCGACGGCGCCGATCGACGCGCCCATGTTAGCGACGGAAAGGACGTATCCGGTCATTCCGACAGGACCTCCTATCACGGCGGCGAGAGCGACGAACAGACCGCTTTTCGTTTTCAGCGCTCTCACGAACTTCGGCAGATTTCCCCTTATCCCGTTATAAACAAGAGACCAGACCGCGGAAAAGAAATCGTGAAGAAAGGTGCTCGCGAACGGGGCGAGTATGACCGCCTGTTCTGTCGAAACAAACGGACTCATGGCGAGCGCCATACCGAGAATTATGGTCTCGACTGCCCAGGTCACCCCGGCAAGAATACCCGGAATCATTTTGAGGTCCTCCTCAGCCAAGCTTTTTATAGGTTTCGATATTGTTTTTCAGGCGGATGTAACGCCCGTCTGCGTAATCCCGCATGAACTGACCGTCGAAAGGTACTCTCGTGAGACCCCAGAGGGTCCATAGATAATCCACGTAGAGCTTTGCGGCGACAAAACGTTTGTTGTCGTCAACGGTTATTTCGCGCCCGAAATACGCCCGGAGGAGCTCTCCGTCTTCCCGGGAAGTATAATCCGCTTCTATCGACAGGCAGGAGAGATCCCACATCGCCTCGTTCATACCGCTGTACTCCCAGTCGACGAGATACAGTTTCCCGTCGCCGTCAAGGACCCAGTTTCCTACGAGAGAATCGTTGTGACATGGCACCCTCGGTGCCGGCCCGCCCCGGTCTACCTCCGCTTTTATTTCCATGACTGTCTTTTTCACGTCGTCATAGTCATCGTAAAAATCGACGCCGCCTTCCCGAATTATCTTTTCGTAGAGGTCGGCCATCTCGAACACTTCGAACCGAACTCCGGTGTCTGCTCCGCAGGTATGAAGCCGGCGGAAGATCCCGGCAGCCTGCGTCAGATTTTCCCTTTTTCTCATCACTCCGGCGCTCATCGGCTGAGGGTCGCGTATGAACTCCATGACCTTACGCCCGTCGTCGCCGAAAAACAGAAGCGGAGAATCGATACCGAGCCGGCAGGCGAGCTCCGTGCTCTTGCGCTCATCGGCGCGGTTTATCATTTCCTCGGTGCCTTCACCCGGAAGCCTCAGAAGGTACTCGCGCCCGTCCTCACGCGTGATCTTATAAGAATGGTTAGTCATTCCGCCCAGGCGCCGGATATCCTTCCAGCCGTCGTCGCGGAAAACTTCGCGCATAAGCTTATGAAGCTCGGGAATATCTTTTTCTTCTATTTCTCTGATCAGTTCAGACATGCTGATTATCCGCCTTTTTCAAATCAATTTTGCGTCGCGCCGCCGTTGAACAACAATGCGCAGGCGAATGGCTTCCGATTATGATCTGTTCATCGGAACGACCCTGCGGAAAATTATATCACAATATTTTCAATTTGTCAATGAGCGATTCAATTTGACAAGCCTCGACTCTTTTTTCATTACCGCTCCGTTCAGATGACGGGAGTCGCGAAAACGCCTCTAAGCCGGCGGCATCAACCTGAAGAGAGATCAAAATGATGTCATTCTGGCTTGAATAACCCCGTTTTCCGTGGTATAATAACAAGCGACGTACAGTGATTATTATACAGCGAAAAAAAGGCGGTGAGCGCATGATCGACGACGGAAACAGAATATATATCGCTATCGATCTGAAATCGTTCTACGCTTCCGTTGAGTGCGTCGCGCGGGGACGTGATCCTCTGACGACGAATCTCGTCGTAGCGGACGAGAGCCGGACCGAAAAGACCATCTGCCTCGCGGTGTCCCCTTCCCTGAAATCATACGGCATACCGGGACGGGCGCGGCTTTTCGAGGCGATACAACGCGTAAACGAGGTTAACAGACAGAGGCGGGCGGCCCTGAGCGGCAGACCGTTCTCCGGGAAGTCGGACGACAACACCGTGATCTCCTCCGACCCGACGCTTGAGCTGGATTTCATAAAAGCTCCGCCGAGAATGGCGGAGTATATGAAGGTGAGCGGCAAGATCTATTCCATTTATCTGAACCACGTATCGCCCGACGATATTTTTGCGTATTCGGTCGACGAAGTATTCATCGACGCTACGCCGTACCTTGACAAGTACGGCGTTTCGGCGCGCGATTTTGCGATGCTCATGATAAAAGACGTTCTGAAACAGACCGGGATCACCGCGACGGCCGGAATCGGAACGAATATGTTTCTCGCAAAGGTCGCGATGGACGTTACGGCGAAGCACATCCCGGCCGACAAGGACGGCGTCAGGATCGCCGGGCTCGACGTTATGAGCTTCAGGCGTCAGCTCTGGGATCACAGGCCGATAACTGATATTTGGCGTATCGGTCCCGGCATCGCCAAACGGCTCGAGCGCATGGGCATCTATACGCTCGGGGACGTCGCGCTGTGCTCCGTTGAAAACGAAGAAAAGCTCTACAAAGAGTTCGGAGTCAACGCCGAGCTGTTGATCAATCACGCCTGGGGCTGGGAACCGACGACGATCTCCGACGTCAGGGCGTACAAGCCGGAAAACAGCAGTCTCAGCTCCGGGCAGGTCCTTTCGCGGCCTTATGATTTCAGAGGAGGCCGGCTTATCGTCCGGGAGATGACGGACCTTCTCGTGCTCGATCTGGTTGAAAAAAGGCTGGTGACCGATCAGATTGTGCTGACCGTCGGATATGACATCGAAAACGTGAGAGAAAGCGGCGGATTCACAGGGGAGATCGAAACCGACCGCTACGGCAGAAAAACCCCGAAACAGGCGCATGGATCGGTAAATCTCGGCAAATTCACGTCCTCCACAAAGCTCATAATGAAAAAGGTCTCGGAGCTTTACGACAGGATCGTCGACAAAGACCTGACCGTTCGCCGGATGTACGTCGTGGCAAATCACGTGACGGCGGAGGAGACGGTAAAAACGGATCCGGAACCGATTCAGCTGACCCTCTTTGACGACCCGGAGGAGATCGAAAGAAGAAGCGCAGCCGAGAAAGCGGAGCGCGCAAAGGAGCGCAGGATACAGGAAACCGCCATCAGTCTGAAAAAGAAATACGGCAAGAACGCCATTCTGAAAGGTATAAACCTTGAAGAAGGCGCAACGACCGTAGAACGGAACAAGCAGGTCGGCGGACACCGCTCGGGCGAATGAGCCCCGCAGAAAGGCGATAATTATGTCCGAAAGAGATATGGAACGGAGCGGCTGGACGAGAGTGCTCTCAAAAAAACAGATCATAAAGGATTTTTCCTGCGGAGAGAAAAACGGCAAAATCTCCCTGTTAAAGATACTTGAAATAAGAGAGCCGCTTAAAAAGAAATGCGGGGAGAGTGAGATCGTTCTTGCCGATACCGGATATTACTGGCTTCAGCTCGCGCTCGACCGGTCCCACGCGTGGTTTTCCGTCGCGTTCGACGCTCAGACAAATCTTATCGAGATCTACGTCGACGTGACGGACGGGAACGACGCCGCCAAAGATAATCCGACCTTTGAGGATATGTACCTCGATTACGTCGTCAGCAGCGACGGAGTCCTTGAGCTTGACCGGGATGAACTTGACGAGGCGTATTCCTCGGGAATCATCTCAAAGAAGCAGTATGAAACCGCCCTTGCGGAAGGAAAAAAGATCCGCCGTTATCTTACCGATAACGCCGAACGGATACAGGAGTTCTTCAGGGATAGGTTTGAGGAATTGAAAACCGAGCTCGAGAGCAAAAACGGTTGATTCCGGCCCCGGTCCGGTATCCTATTTACAGATAGTTTGACAAGTCAGTTTAACAAATTACAGTTTGCAGAGAAAAAATAAAAACAATAAATAACGGAGGAAACAAAAATGAACGAGAAAGAGATCATCCTTGAAGCAATGAAAAAAGCCGGCGAACCGCTGAACGCCGGCAAAGTTGCCGAGCTGACCGGGCTTGACCGCAAGGCCGTTGACAAGGCGTTTGCCGAAATGAAAAAAGACGGTTCCATCGTGTCTCCCGTAAGATGCAAATGGGAACCCGCCGAAAAGTGACCCGAAACAGGAGGACTCAGACAATGGAAATCAAGGCAGTAAGATTCAGAAAAGACGGATTCTATTCTCAGCCGTTCGTATTCGGTGGCGAGGAAGGTCCGCAGGATTTCGATCCGAAGGTACTCTATCGCGGCAGTTTGCAGAATTATCTGATCGACACCGGCAATGAAGTGATCCTCGTCGACACCGGTCTTCCCGCGGGAACCCCGGAGGAGGTGCCGGACGAAAGCAGCCCGCTTTACACGGGTAAGGACATTTGCAGTTATATGGAAGCGTTCGCCGCGCTCGGCTATAAGCCGGAACAGGTAACAAAGATCCTTCTCACACACAAGCACAGCGATCATTCGGGCGAGCTTCGCTCATTCCCCAATGCCGTGATTTACGTGAACGAAGAAGAGACCTCGGCCGACGAGCTGAAAGGATTGCGGAATATCGTCCCCGTGAAGTTTACCGACGGCGCGTATTACAATTTCCCGGCAAGTCAGAAGATCGCCGACGGCGTGTACTATATAAAGGCAAAGGGGCACACAAACGGCAACAGCATCGTGATCGCTGAAAACGGGGGCTTGTTCTATATGCTCCACGGCGATATCACGTACGTCGACGAGGCGCTTTACGAAAACAAGCTCTCCGTCGTATTTGAAGACCCTGCAGCAGCCCGCGAGACGCTCGACCGCGTTCGTGATTTCGTGCGGAACCATCCGACGGTTTACTGCGGAACGCACACGCCTCAGGGATATGAAAACCTCGAAGCAAAGCGCGTGATCGACCTTGACAACCCCGTGCCGACGGTCCTTGCCGAAGCAGATTTCACGGCTGAGGAAGCCAGCGGTAAATACGTCTGCTCGATATGCGGATACGTTTACGATCCCGCCGAGCATGACGGAGTAGCCTTTGAGGACCTTCCGGACGACTGGAGATGCCCGAGGTGCAAACAGCCGAAAGAAAAGTTCAATAAAGCGTGAGACCGTTCCGGCAAATCCCGGTTTGTCGAAAGGTCTCTGATGTCCGGCACCGCGCGGCTGACACATAGTGATTCGCGGCCGAATGATTTTAACGCTCCGCAATACAGGAGACCGTCAGAATGACCGACAGAAAATACGACAAAATCATAAATCTGCCTCATCACGTCTCGGATCGTCATCCGCCTTTGAGTAAAGCGAGCTACGCGGCGCAGTTTTCGCCCTTCGCCGCGCTGACCGGTTACGACGGGATAGTTTCCGAGGCGGCAAGGGTGACCGACGAGAAAATGGAACTCGACGACTACGCAAAAAGCCGCCTTTCCGATAAACTGTCCGTCGTTTTCGATCATATCGACGAGGAGCCCGAAATTACCCTGACGTTCTTTGTTCCGGACAAAAGAAAATCCGGCGGCAGTTATTCGACCGTCACCGGATACGTACGTAAATTCGACGAATATGAAAAAGCTGTGATCCTGACCGACGGAACGGTCATACCCGTGTCCGACCTTTTCGAGATCCGCGGAGATATCATCGACAGATATCTGCCCGACGATTTCTGATAACCCGATCCTTTACCCGCGTTCGACGGGATCGGAGGACAGGTCGGTCCCTCCGTGATACAGCGCCGCGAGACCTCCGTGCGAGGTTTCGCGGTATTTTTCGTTCAAATCCTTCCCTGTTCTGTACATAGTCGCCACTACGTCGTCAAACGACACCTTTCTCGTCGCGGTAAGGAAATGGGCGAGATTGACGCAGCTCACCGCACGCATGGCGGCGACGGAATTCCGTTCAATGCACGGGATCTGCACAAGGCCTTTTATGGGATCGCAGGTCAGACCGAGATTGTGCTCCATGGCTACCTCGGACGCGTACTCGATCTGCGAAAGATCCATCCCGAGCATTGAAGCGTAGCAGCCGGCGGCCATGGAACAGGCGGACCCTATCTCTGCCTGACATCCGCATTCCGCGCCGGAGATGCTCGCGTTGGTACGGATAACGTTTCCTATGATCCCTGCGACCGCCAGACCGTCAAGGACGCTCTCTTCGGGAAAGCCCCGGTCGTAATGCAGATAATAGAGAAGCGACGGGATGACCCCGCAGCTTCCGCAGGTCGGCGCCGTTACAACGATATTTTCGCAGGCGTTCTCTTCACTTACGGCAAAGGCGTAGGCGGCGATAAGACGGCTCTGCGTAATGCTCGAATCCTCGTTGAAGCATCGCTTTTCGTAAAGCGTTTTCGCCTTACGGCTTACGCCGAGTCCGCCCGGAAGGATACCCGACGCGGAAAGCCCGGCGCGAACCGAGCGCTTCATGGCTTCCCATATTTCTTTCAGATAATCGCGTATGCCCTCGCCCTCATACTCCCTTACGAAGTCAGACAGGGATATGCCGTGATTCCGGCAGTCGGTCAGGATTTCGGAAAACGAGCGGTGGGGATAGATCTCCTGTTCATCCTCGGAGGCCTCTCCCTCGATCCTTATGGAGCCGCCCCCGATGCTGAATATACGCGCGCGGCCGATCGTTCGGTTTCCGCTGTACGCCTCGAAAAGCATGGTGTTCGGATGAGGAAGGTCTTTTTCAGTTTTATCGAATCTCACGACGGCGCCGGGAATAGCCGTGCGAATGGACTTTCCGGTTCCGTGTCCCTCACCCGTAAAAGCGAGAGACCCGTAAAGCGTCACCTCGAATCTGTCCGCCTCCGGATATCTGGAAGCGAACAGTTTTGCCGCGTTGTACGGACCGACCGTATGCGAGCTTGACGGCCCGTTTCCGATTTTGTATATGCTTCGGATGCTTTTCATTCTAAGAACCCCTGCTTTTTCAATAATCACAAGTTCCGCGTCGCCCGAGCCGCCTTTATTCACGCCTCGGGCCGTATCGGAAATGCGCTGTTTCCTACGCTGACCGGCCTTTTCGCAGGTCGCTCCCTTTACGCTTTTTTCGGATTCAGAAACACGTGACTTTCGATATAATTATATCCTGACCGTCATGAAATGTCAACTCATCGCCCGTCGGGAGCAAACGGCGATCCGCGATTCGCCGTGAATAATGACTCCGATGAAATCAAACGGTTTTCATTCCATAAATGTTGATTTGAACAGGAGAATGTGTTATAATGGAAAGCGTGTTCGTGCGTCGTCTCCTACGCCTGCGACGCGTGGGGCAACTGCACCGGAACGGTACATAACAGCACAGGTTCATTCGCCTACGCTCAGTTCAATCCGTTCCGTTACCGCGGATACTACTACGATACCGACACGGGTCTCTATTACCTGCAAACGCGTTATTACAACCACGTCTATGGGTTTATTAAGGATCGGTGGTAAAAGTAATGAATAAGAAAGATTTTATTATTTTTCTGGCACTCGTTCTCTGTTCTGGCACACTGTGTGTAATCTCAGTTATTTACAGTCAGGCATCCCTCATCCTGTTTTTATGTTCCGTAGTTTCTGCCTTTAATTTTTTGTTTGCTCTAAAAGAAAAACCACTTTTCCATATCGGTCCAATTATACGAGAAGGTTTTTTAAAGATATTATTTCAAAGAAAAGGAAAGCTAGAAGCATATCGCTTTTTTGAACTTATTTTATCAATTCTTTTTTTGGTCTTAGGCATTATTGGATTGGTATGGAATTGTATAAGAGGATAAAGAGTGGTATGGTCTGGTACGGAATTGCATAAGAGGCCAAAGTCAACAAGAACAAAAGGATAAAACCGTTTTCTGCGTTCTATAAAATCATATCCCGCGTTTTGCTGATTGCGATACTCGCGTCAATTGCAGCCGTGACAGAATGTATCGCCACAGTAACAGCAATTGTCGGAATTTCTGCCTTAACTATAGCAACAGAAGGTGCAGCATCTCCGCTTTACGGTTTGATACCACTGATATAAGGAGTCATAATATGAATCCTCAAATAACATTTATGGTCAACGCCAAAACACATTACGACCTGCTAAGTTATGCCATAATATGTGGCTTGTCAGTTATTTATCCGGTAGGGAATGATTTTATCAGTTGTCCGGATGGTGCAAAAATCGGTCTGATTTATTTTCTTAATCAAGATGACAATGCAAATTTAGACGATTATATGAATATGGATATAGACAAAAAAGTTGATTTTTTTTCATATCATCCATGGATAGAGTATTCATTCACCATTATAAATGAGGCTCAAATGGTTGGAAGACTGTATCTGAACACTTCCGCAATAATTGACAGGAATAAAAAAGATGCTATGCTGAAGAAATATCGATCAATGAAAAAGTGGATAAAAGAGAGACATTTGACTGTTCAAACCGCATAATCAATGTTAGTATTTGAATGAAATGCGAAAAAAGAATAGATAGCATGAACACTCCATTTTCCCCGCTTTATAAGATCATATCCGGCTTATTACTAATCGCGATACTCGCTGTCTCTTTGCCGCTGTCGTAGTTTGCGAAAAGCAGCAACGTGTATAATGCGGCTTTTTACAGCAAATAATCAAAATCCCGGAGACGGTAGCCTCCGGGATTATTTGTTTTTCAGGTTGTCCCGGAAGGAGGGCGGCTAAAATCGAAACAGACGTTTTTCGTACAGCATTCAGAAAGCGGGCGCGGTTTATAATTTTCTCAGAACGTCAAGCGTGTGATGGGACGCGCCGACAAGGTCCTGCCTTTCGCAGATCGAAAGGTGGTAATCGACCCATTTTTCAAACGTAAAGTCGTCCATTGAATCGACCGTCCGGCGCAGATATCTCGTTGCGCCGTCAGTTGCAACGAGCTTTACCCTGCTGACCGGGACTGTTTTGTCAAGCTCGGCTATTTCTTCCGTGCGGATGAGCTCAAAGACCTCCTTCGGCTCGCTCTTACAGTGCCAGTCGTCTGTCAGCAGATCGTTTTCAATGACGCTCTGAAGGTTTCCGCCCTCGAAAACGTACTGGATGACGGTGGGTTCGTTCATGCAGTACGAAACAAGGATGAATCCTCCCGGCTTTGTCACTCTGACGGATTCCGAAAGCGCGCGGCGCTTGTCTTTTTCCGAATAAAGGTGATACATAGGACCGAGCAGCAGCGTCATATCAAAGCTGCCGTCGGCAAAACGGGACAGATCGAGCGCGTTTCCCTGAAGCACGGTGATGCTTTCGTCTCCGCCGAGCTTTGCGCGAAGAATATCGATATTGTGCTCCAGAAGCTCGACGGCGGTCACGTCAAAGCCCTCTTTTGCCAGAGCGACGCTGTACCTCCCGGTTCCCGCCCCGACCTCAAGAATGCTCCTTGCGGAGGTCTCCGCGGCGCATTCGCGGATTATCTTCTGCGTAGTTATATACTCGACCTGCCCGTGCCTGGTCGTCAGACGTCTGTCCTCGTCGTAGCTTTCGTAAAAATCCTTGATATAATCCATCGCGTTTACCATCGGTTAACCGAGTTTTTTCGCGAGATCTTCGAGCGCCGGGGTAACGGCCTCCTCAAAGGTGGGATGAGGGCGCATGGCCTTCATCATATCCGCGGGAGTCATTCCGTTTGCTATCGCCTCGCCCCACGAGCCGATCATGTCCGACGCGTTTTCGCACATGAACTGCGCTCCGAGTATCTTTTTCGTTTCCGCGTGAGCGACGATCTTCATGAAACCGCGCGCTCCGCTTACGATGACCGTGCGCCCGTTTGAAAAAGTCGTCGCTTTGCCGGTCCTGACCGGGATCCCGCTTTCCTTTGCTTCCTGTTCGGTCAACCCGACGGAGGCGATCTCCGGACGGGTGTAAACGCAGGAAGGCACGACCGAAAGATCGACCGTGTTACGGTTTCCCGTCATAAGGTTTACTGCGCATATCCCCTGCGCCGTCGCGACGTGAGCCAGTTGTATCTTCGACGAGACGTCCCCGATCGCGTAAACTCCTTCGATCGACGTTTCAAAGCGTTCATTGACCTTTATGCGGCGCCCGTCGGTTTCGGGGGCGATGCCTTCGCCGAACAGACCGTCGGTAAACGGCCGCCTGCCTATCGCGCAGAGGACCGCCCCGGCGACGGCTCCGGACTGTTTGCCGCCGGATTCAAAGTTTACGGACAGTTCCTGCCCGGCTTTTGTCACGGACTTTACCATTGCGCCGGTGAAGATCCCGACGCCGCGCTTTTTCATGATCATCGAGAGGTTCTGACCGATTTCCCTGTCGAACTGAGGCAGAAGACGGTCGAGTCCCTCGACGATTGTCACGCCGACGCCGAGGTCGCTGAAGAAAGTGGCAAACTCCACACCGATAACCCCGCCGCCGATAATGACGACGGACCGGAACGAAGGGGCGTCCTCGAGCAGTTCGTCGGACGTAATGACGCCGGGGAGCTCAAGACCCGGGATCGGGGGGCGGGACGGCGCCGAACCGGTAGCCAGCAGAATATTCCGGGATGTTATGACGGCATCTCCGACAGTCACCGTATGTTTTGCCGTGAGGGTGCCCGTTCCGCGAAGAACGCTCACTCCGGAGCTTTTCAGCAGAGCTTCAACGCCTCCGCGGAGCTTTTCAACCGTCTGTCGCTTATAATCATACATGGCGCGAAGATCGTACGTCGGATCGCAGGAAACCCCGAGTAACGCGCCGTTTTTCGCCTGGTTATACAGATCAGAGGCGTGAAGCAGCACTTTTGTCGGAATACATCCGCGGTTAAGACATGTGCCGCCCGGATGATCCTTTTCAACGAGCGCGGTTTTCAGACCGAGCCCGGCGGCGCGGACCGCTGCCTCGTATCCTCCCGGTCCGCCGCCTATTACAATCAGATCGTAATCGTACATCTCAGATCTCCTGTTCAGATAACATCGTGATAATATCAGCCGCGTGGGGAACACGGTTCATTTCTATTCTTCGGGAAAGTTCTTCTGTCGAAAACCGGCTCCCGCGAAGCGCCAGACAGATTTTTTCCGCCGTTTCATGATCATTATCGTCGGTATAAACCGCAATATCGTCGACAAATCCGCGATCCGCCTTTATCTGAAGTTCCAGCCCTCCCCACGGGAATCTTTTTTCACACCGGAAGGTCAGCGGAACGCTTCTGCCGAAAAGCCACGTCTCCCCGGAAAAGCGCTCGGTAAGCGCCCCTACCGCGGATTCATCGACAGGGCCGAACGGCTCCGCCCCGCGGCCGTAAACCTCAGAAAACGAGGTTTTAAGGGCGTCCTTAAGCGCTTCTACGGTGACCGACGGGTTAATCTCCCGAAGGTTGACGACCCTTGATCGGACGCTTTTCACTCCCTTTGATTCGAGTTTCGCCGCGGAGGGGCTCAGATACCTCTCCATGCGATCTGTATCCGTATCGACAAGAAGCGTGCCGTGGTGATACGATCTGTCGTTCTGCCGGTAAAACGCGCTTCCCGAAAACTTTTTCCCGGAAGCAGTGAGGTCGTTTCTTCCCGACCGCTCAGCTTTTACGCCCAACCGGACGCAGGCGGATGATATCACATCCAGCTGCCGGTCGAGGTCGTAATCGGCGGTCTTTACAAGAAACGTGAAATTGAGGTTCCCGGTATCGTGATATACCGCTCCGCCGCCCGAAAGCCGGCGGGCGAGGCGACCGCCCTCCCTTTTAAGAAGCTCGGTGCGGCATTCCGTCCAGGCGTTCTGATTCCTTCCGATAACAACGGTGCGATCGTTCTGCCACAGATAAAGAATGCAGCACCCGTCGGAAACGGATTCTAACAGGTGCCGCTCAATCGCCAAATTGCGGTACGGGTCGAGGCTGTCGCTTTCAAAGACGAGTAGCCGGTCGATCATTCAAACGAATACCTGACAACGGGGGTCCGCGCCGCCTTCACCTCGTCGGGACGTCCGATCGGCGTGCCGTGAGGCGACCCGTGCATTTTCTCCGGATCGGTTTTGCCGAGGTCGTAAAGCCGGCGGAAAGCGTCGGCAGCCATGTCAAGAGTTTCCTTGCTTTCTGTCTCGGTAGGTTCGAGCATAAGCGCCTCGTGAACTATAAGCGGGAAATACATCGTAGGCGGATGCATTCCGCAGTCGATAAGCGATTTCGCCACGTCAAGCGCCGAAACTCCGGTTTCCTTTTCGTAATCCGAGAGATCGAGAACGAACTCGTGCATGCAGATCCGGTCAAAAGCCGGCTCAAACGTTCCCTTGATCCTGTTCATAAGATAATTCGCGTTGAGGACGGCGTTTGTCGAAGCTTCTTTTATCCCTTCACGGCCGAGCGTAAGTATGTAGGCGAGCGCACGTACGCAGACAAGGAAATTCCCCGCAAACGCCCTTACCTGAACGCTGCCGGGTTTTTCCATCAGCGCGGAATGCGGAAGGAAGGGTTTGAGGAACTCTTTGCACCCTACTGCGCCCGCTCCCGGTCCGCCGCCGCCGTGAGGCGTGGCAAACGTCTTGTGCAGGTTGAGATGTACGCAGTCGAAACCCATATCGCCGGGACGAACGACGCCCATAATGGCGTTGAGGTTCGCGCCGTCATAATAACAGAGCCCGCCCGCTTCGTGCACAAGTTTCGTTATTTCGAGAATGTTTTCGTCAAAAATCCCGACCGTGTTCGGGTTCGTCAGCATAAGCCCCGCGACGTCGTCGCCGAGCGCATTTTTCAGCTCCCCGATATCGACGCATCCGTCGGGCGCAGACGGAACGTTTACGACCTGATAACCGCACATTGCCGCCGTTGCCGGATTTGTCCCGTGCGCCGAGTCGGGTACGATTATTTTAGTGCGTTTTACGTCGTTTCTCGAATCGTGATACTGTTTTATGAGAAGCACGCCGGTAAATTCGCCGTGCGCGCCCGCGGCCGGCTGGAACGTCATACCGTCCATACCGGTTATCTCGCACAGGCTGTTTTTAAGCTTTTCGAGCACTTCGCGGCAGCCGCGCACTGTATCGGCCGGCGCCAGGGGATGCACGTTCGTAAATCCCTCGAGCGCGGCGGCTTCCTCATCAACTCGCGGATTGTATTTCATGGTACAGGAGCCGAGCGGATAAAAACCGCAGTTTACTCCGTACACCTGTCTGTTAAGCTCGGTATAATGCCTCGAAATGTCGGTCTCGCTGAGTTCGGGAAGACGCGGCGGCTGTTCGCGGACGATATCCCCGGGCAATGAAACGGGTTCTACGTCGCATTCCGGAAGAATGCTGCATCCGCGGCCGGGGACGCTTTTTTCGAAAATCAGTTTCATGCAAGCACCTCCTTCACGACGGAAACGACCTCGTCGAGTTTTTCTTTACTCACCTTTTCTGTCACGCACCAGAGCATGCCGCCTTCGTAGGGCAGACCGGGAAGGACGTTTATTTTCATAAGCGCCGCCTCAATATCGGGAATACGCGGCATGTCAAGCATAAACTCATGGAAAAATTCGCCTTCAAAGCGACGGCTCACGCCGTTTATCCCGCAGAGTTTCTTTTCAAGATAGTGCGCCTTGGCCATCGACTGCCGTGCGGCCTCAGCCATACCGCGGGGTCCCATGGTCGCCATATACAGTCCCGCGGTCAGAGCGCACAGCGCCTCGTTTGAACAGATATTGGAGCTTGCTTTTTCACGGCGTATATGCTGCTCTCTCGCCTGAAGCGACAGGACGAAAGCCCTGTTTCCGTCATTATCGGTGGTTTCGCCGACGATACGGCCGGGCAGTTTGCGGATGTTTTTCATCGTAGTCGTCATAAAACCGAGATAAGGTCCGCCGAAGCCGATCGGCATTCCGAGCGGCTGCCCTTCTCCGACTGCTATATCAGCGCCGCAGTCTCTCGGCGTCTTCATGACGGCAAGAGCGATCGGATTGCATCCCATGACGAACATCGCGCCTGCGGAATGCACGATCTCGCCGAGCTCCCCGGCGTCCTCAAAAAGTCCGTAAAAATTCGGCTGCTGCACGTAAAACGACGCGACTCCGTCGTTCAGCATTGCCCTGAGGGCGTCTTTGTCCGTTTTACCGTCCTTTATCGGTACTACGACAAGCTCGTCGTTCGTTCCGTAGCAATACGTGCGGACGGTGTTTATCACGTCGGGGTGAACGGACGCAGAGATAAGAGTTACGCGGCGTTTGCGGTCGCGGCACATGGCGGCGGCCTCCGCCGCGGCCGTCGCTCCGTCGTAAACCGACGCGTTTGACACGTCCATTCCCGTAAGTTCCGAGATCATCGTCTGATACTCGAAAATCGACTGAAGGACCCCCTGGCTGATCTCCGCCTGATAAGGAGTATAGGCGGTAAGGAACTCCTCCTTTGCCGGTATGTACTTCACGATCGACGGGATATAGTGATCGTACGCTCCCGCTCCGCGGAGCACCGTGCCGAACACCTTATTCTTCGAAGCCGTTTCTTTCATGGCTTCGCGGACCTCAAGCTCGCTCATGCCTTCCGGCAGATCAAGAGGCCGGTCGAGTATCATGCTTTCCGGGACGTCCGCGTAAAGATCCCGGATAGAAGAAAGTCCGACGGCCGCGAGCATTTCGCGGCGCTGTTCCTCCGTTGAAGGAACGTAACTTCCCATTTTTACGCCTCCGGGCAGAACGCTTCGTATTCCGCAGCGCTCAGAAGTTCGTCGGTCTCGGTCACTCCGGAAACCTTAATAATCCATGCGCCGTAAGGGTCTTCGTTCAGCTTTTCGGGCGAGTCGAGAAGTTCTTCGTTGATTTCGGCGACGGTGCCGGTGACCGGGCAGAGCATGTCGGAAACCGCCTTGACGGACTCGAGATCTCCGAACGATTCGCCGGCCGTGACGTCGTCGCCGACCTGCGGCATATTTACGAAAACTATGTCTCCCATCGCATTCTGCGCGTAATCCGAGATGCCTATAACGCACAGTCCGTTTTCATCGGCGATCCATTCGTGATCGCGGGTGTATCTGAGTTCGCTTTTGATGTTCATAATAATTCCTCCGTGTCGGATTGTTTTTTATTTTGCAATTACAGGCACCGCGTACGGCGGCGTCAGGTTATTCAGGTGTTTCTGAGGTATAACCGCCCTGATCCGCTTGCCGCGCACGTCGACCTCGACCTCGCTGTTCACCGGGACGTCGGACGAGATATAGGCGATTCCGATCGCTCTTTTTCCGGTTTCCGGAAGGAGTCTTACGTTCTGTCCCTCCCCTTCCGTCAGGTAGTACGGAATCATCGTTCCGCTCGTTACCCAGCCGATCATTTCTCCGTTCCGGTAAACCTCCATCCCGTGACGCATCACGCCGCGATCGACAAGGGCGATCGGACGGATCTGTTTCGGGAGTACCTTCATGGCTTCTTCCGTAAACTTCCCCTCGCGGAACGCCTCCCGGGCCTCCGACTGTCTGAGAAGCGCGGCCCGGCCGACGAAATCCCCTTTGCGTTCGTCGAACGAAACGGCGAATTTTGCAAGCGACAGCGCAAATATCGGCATGGGATTGCCCTCGACGTCTGTTCCCATTTCATCTCCGTAAAGCGGAAGCATGCCTTCCGTGCGGAGCGTGTCGCGAGCGCCGAGTCCGGCGGGCTTTGCCCCGAGTCCGATAAGCCTGTCCCACATCCACACGGCGTCTTCGTTTTTAAGAAACAGTTCGTATCCGACGGGCTCCGCGGTATATCCCGTCCTTGCGACGCGGACCTCCCTGCCCTCGAAAGTCATCGTTCCGAGCGAGTTGCGCTTCGGCCCCGGAAGCTCTGCTCCTCCCGCGAGCGCCGATAGCATCTCTTCGCTTTTCGGACCCTGAACGGCGATAGAGACCGTCTCACCCGTTATATTCCGAAGGGTGCAGTCGTATTTTTTTATGACGGGCAGAAGATATGAGAGGTCCTTGTCGGTGTTCGCGGCGTTCACGACGAGGAGAAAACGTTCGTCTTCGAAACGGTACAGATAAGCGTCGTCAACGGCGCCGCCGTCCTCCGTAGGGATTATGCAGTACTGCGCTCTGTTCAGCTCAAGCGCCGAGACGTTGCTCGACAGCACGTGCTGAAGGAACGGCACGCGATCCGGTCCCTCAATAATCAGACGTCCCATGTGTGAAACGTCAAAAAGCGAGCAGCATGATCTCGTATACAGATGTTCCGCCACGATACCCTCCGGGTACCTGACGGGCATTTCCCATCCTCCGAAATCCACCATGACGGCGCCCGCCGCCACGTGGACGTCATGTAAAAGCGTTTGTTTCAGTTCACTCATTACGTCTCTCCTTTGACATTTTTTCCGGCGTTCCGTTTTCCCGCGATCCGGAAGAAAAGCCGTCCCGATCGGAATAATAAACGACGTGATCAATCCGTCATCCCAACATTGTATTATATCACTTTCCGGTTCGGAAATCAAGACGCCCAACTGACGCCTGCCGTACGTTTCGTCAGATCATTCGGCCCGGGTTTTACGAACCGCTCCGGCAAAAACGATTGCTTTTATCGGGTTATTATGATATAATAAAATGTTACAGGCTCTCCGCGGGAAAAGATTTGACCGGGGAAAGAGCCGTACAGACCGAAAACGTAATCTTCTTTCTGAGATTGGAAAGCAAAATGAGAAAATACCGTTTAAGAATAGGGCTGGACGTCGATGACATACTGTATGAATGCAATACGTATGCCCTCTCGCTTCTGCGTGAAAAGTACGGCGACGATCCGGTTTTCGACATAAATCACATAAAGGCGTGGGGCAAACTCGGCGACAGATCGGATGAACGGATCGATTATTTCGCCGATCCGGATTTCGTTCTTCATCAGCCGCTTTTCAAAGGGGCTCAGAATTTCGTACGAGACCTTTGCAGGATCGCCGACGTTTTCTTTATCACGTCCGTCCCTCCGCAGTGCATGAGCGCAAGGGCAAAAAGGCTGATGGAGGATTTTCCCGACGTTCCGCAGGGAAACATTCTCATCGGAACGAGAAAGGATCTCGTTCATATCGACATTCTTCTTGACGACGCGTCTCATAACATTTCGTCGTCTCAGGCCTCATATCCCGTTCTCATGAGAAAGCCGTGGAACACTTCCCTGTCCGGCCTCCTTTCGGTAAACTCATATTCCGACTTCATTCACCTCGCAAAGACGATCGGAAAATCTTTTGTTGAAAAAGAGCCCGACCTCACAAAGGGCGGCGTGCTCTGTCTCGTCGGTCCGACGGGTACCGGAAAGACCGAGATCGCCTCCATACTGACCTCCGATCCGAGATTTTCAAAGCCGGTGACGACGACTACCCGTCCGAGGATCGAGGGTGAACCGGAATCCGCCTATCGTTTCGTTTCAAAAGAAGAATTCATAAAGGAGCGCGACGACGGGATTTTCCTTGAAACCACCGTTTACGGGACCTTCGATTTCGGCACGTCGGAAAGCCAGATCTCGGGGATAGTTGACGACGGAAAAATCGCAGTAATCCCAATCGACATCTGCGGCGCGCTGACTCTGAAAAACAAATACCGTTCAAAGGCGGCGCTCGTTTTCACGGAGAGGGACAAAAGAAATATTCTGGTAAACATCCTCGGGCGCAATATAAACGTCGAAGATAAAATAAACAGGATAATGTCGATTGATTTTGAAATGAGAAACATAGTGTTCTGTGATTTCGCGGTCAACTTCGACACCGGGGCTGACGCATGCGTCAGGAAAATATACGACGGTCTGGGGATCGAACCTCCGGAGGACAAACAAAATGTTTGACAAAATAATCGCTCTCATAAGAGATTTCGATACGATAATAATCCACAGGCATTTTTCGCCCGACGGGGACGCTCTCGGAAGTCAGACCGGTCTCTACGGTCTTATTCGCGATAACTTCCCCGAAAAGACAGTTTACCGCGTGGGTGATCCCGCAGGGAGGTATTCGTTCATGGAAAGGTCCGTCATGGACGATATCCCGGATGAATATTTCGACGGCGCGCTTTCGATCATTCTTGACTGCGCGACCGAAGAACTTGTTTCGGATAACAGATTCCGTCTTGCGTCAAAGACAGCGAGGATCGATCATCATATCTACTGTGAAACCTTCACCGATGAAGAAGTGATCGACACGTCCTTTGAAAGCTGCGCGGGAATGATCGCATTTTTCGCGATGGAGCAGAATCTTGCGGTCAGCGAAAAAACCGCCGCCGCGCTCTTTACCGGAATTGTGACCGATTCGGGAAGGTTCAGATATGACTCCACGTCCTCAAAAACGTTCGAAATCGCCTCTTTTCTCATGCGGAGCGGAATAGACACCGAGAGCATTTACCGCAGCCTTTACTGTGACGATCTCAGATCGGTCAAACTCAGAGCTCATTTCATGTCGAAGATAACAATATACAAAGACAGCCCCGTCGCGTATATCTACAGCACAAAGGAGGAGCTCGACGGTCTCGGAGTTGAGAACCCGGCTCAGATTTCAAGAGGCATGGTGGGCGTTATGTCGGACATCCGGGGGGTCGATATCTGGGTCAATTTCACCGAAGACGGCGAAAAAGCGCTGTGTGAACTGAGATCCAGCAAATACAATATAAATCCCGTTGCGGTTAAATACGGAGGAGGAGGTCACAAAAAGGCGTCCGGCGCCGACGTGGCGGACTATGATGAAGCCGTGAAAATGCTCGACGACCTTGTGAAGATAACACAGAATGAAGCCCGGTGAAAGTGTCAGAAAAGAGATCCTTGATCTTCTGGAAGAATACGAAACGATCATAATATCAAGGCATATCCGCCCCGACGGAGACGCCGTCGGCTCAACCCTCGGGCTCGCCGGTATAATAAGAAACACGTACCCCGAAAAGCGCGTGTTTCTCGACAACGAGGATTACTCCGAATACGTGTCTTTTCTCGGCGACGAGGGACCGAGACCGGCGGACACGGACTATGAAAACGCTCTCGTGATAGTCGTTGACACGGGATCTTTCGACAGAATATCGAACAGCCGCGTCCTGAAAGGGAAAAAGCTCGTCAAAATAGATCATCATATCGACGACAAGCCGTACGGAGACGTTTCATGGGTCGAGGAGGAGCGCTCTTCCGCCTGCGAAATGATCGTCGATCTGTTTATGTTTTCGGAAAAACTCAGAATGGACCGCCGCGCCGCAACCTGCCTGTATGCGGGAATGGTGACGGATTCGGGAAGATTCCGCTACCGGGGGACCTGCGCCGAAACTCTCCGCTGCGCCGCCGTTCTGCTTGATTACGGAGTGGACATCGAAACGGTTTACGCAAACCTGTATATGGACGACATAGAGACCGTCAGGTTTGAAGCCGAAATGAAAGGGTCGATAAATATAACCGAAAACGGCGTCGCATGGCTCAGGATCACGAAAGAGACGCGGGAAGCGCACAATCTCTCGATGGAAACGGCAAGCGCGGTCATTTCCGTTATGGACGGTATCAGGGGCAGTCTCATATGGATCGCGTTTATCGAAAACGACGACGGAAGCTTCCGCGTGAGACTGCGTTCCAGATTTGCGGAGGTCCAGGAGCTCGCCTCCCGTTATCACGGCGGCGGACACGCATGCGCGAGCGGAGCAACGGTTTACAGCGAGGAGGAGGCCGCTTCTCTCCTTAAGGACGCCGACCTTCTTCTCAGAGATTACAAGACAAATAACACGGGTTGGATATGAAAATACTTCTGACAAACGATGACGGGATACTCGCGCCGGGTATCAGGGCCCTTGCCCTGTGGGCGTCCGGTATCGGGGACGTGACGGTCGTCGCCCCGAAATCTCAGCAGAGCGCCTGTTCACACGGGATTACCCTGACAAGACCGTTTGAGGTCGTGGAGAGCGACGCGTTTCGGGATATCGGGATCACGGCCTACTCGGTCGATTCTACACCGGCCGACTGCGTCCGGTTCGCGATCAGCATGATCGGAAGCTACGACATGGTTTTTTCGGGGATCAACAACGGGTATAATCTCGGATATGACGTTGCGTATTCCGGCACCTGCTCGGCGGCTTTTGAAGCAAACTACGCCGACATCAAATCCGTCGCGTTTTCGACTGTCGGGGAAAGCGACGCTGCCGAGGCGGCGAAACGTCTCCCCGGGATATGGAGATTCGTCAGAGACAGAAAGCTTCTTGAATCCTCCGACATGCTCAATATAAACATTCCTCCGAACGCGAAGGAGATGCGTCTGACCGTACAGGGTAAGACGTTTTTCAGGGACAAATTTATACCATGTGAAGACCTTGAAAATCATTACATGGCGAGCGGGTATATGAAGCACGTTTTCAACGAAAAAGATTATTTTACTGACGCGAATACGGCTCTGAACGGCGTCTGTTCTGTCACTCCGCTGAGCGTCTGCAGGACGGATTTCGACGCTCTCAGAAATATCGGAGATTTATCTCCCGAAGAAATCTGAAAAAAGAATTACAAAAGACCGGTCCGCGGACCGGTCTTTTGATATGCCTGTGATTTTTTAAGTCAGACGCGCTTTTTCTTCGCAACGATGATCGCGGCTCCGAGCGCTGCGACGACCGAAACAACCACCGCTGCGACGATACCGTCGGAGGTATCCGCACTGCTCACTATCGCGACAAGCTTACAACCCGCATTGAACTCAACGGTTCCTTTGTAGTTCTGAAAATCACCGGATACGGTAATAACGTCACCGACCTTAATTTTGTCGGTACCACTGCCGGTCAGTTGGTAGCACTGGATTGGCTGATCCTTATATCCTTCAACTTCAATCGTTACTGTGATATGTTTTTTGCTACTGTCATATTTTCCGGCATTTATGATTTTACCGGTGAGCTCATAATCTTTGCCTTTAAGGACGCCGTCAACTTCAAGGGCTTTCAGCGCCGCCATGATCTCCTCGGTGGTTTCCGGAAGAGCCTTTTCAATATGCGTATAACTGTCAAGCGTGCAGCCGTTAAATTCAATCGTCCCGTTGTAGTTTTTAAGCTGTCCTGTGACGGTGATTGTGTCGCCTGCATCAATTATTTCAGTCCCGTCGCCTGTAAGTTTGTAACACTGTATTGGCTTATCGGTGAGGTCGCCAACGACAATTACCGGATAGTTTTGCTTGAATCCGGTAATCACACCCGTAAGGGTGTATTTGCCGTTCTGATCAGCAGGAGCATCAAGCACCTCTCCCTGTGCGAGTCCGTAAGCCGCTTCGACTATTGCCTCGGGAGTTTCAGGATACGTCGCCGGCGCTACGTAGTTGCTTGTGAACGACAGGAGCGTACAAGGGGTAAACTCAATTGTACCGTTGTAGTTCGTAAGCGTTCCTTTAACCGTGATGGAATCACCGACGTGAGCTCCTTCTGTCAGTCCGTTTGCGTCACTCATTTTGTAACAGTAAATAATCCTGTCCTTGTTTTCTCCGGTTGTTCCGTCAACGGTCATGTTGACAGAAAGATTCTTGTTAGTCGAGCTGTATGCGTATTTGATCTCGGTAATTTTACCGCTGAGAGTATATTCGTTTTTAAGCTTTGCCTTGTTCTCAAGGGCATATGCCGCGCTGACGATTTCGTCCGGGGTTGTAAGGTTTTCCTGCGTCCCGGAACCGCCGCCCGACGTTCCCTGAGTATCGCTCCACACGATTTTTACCGAATCCATATAAAGCGCGCTGTTATCGGAACGAAGCCCGACAAACTGACTGCCTTTCCCGGGATCCAGTTTTGTGCTCGTGCCCTTCACTATCGTACCTATAAGCGTTCCCTGTTTGGCGGAATCGTACAGATCCGAAGCGTCGCTGTAAGCTGAATCTTTTCCGTAAACGTTTATAGTTCTTCCGTCTGCTGTGGATGAATTCCAGGCGATCTCAACGCTGAGCGCATACCCTCCGGATGCCGTGGTCACGATGCCGGAGTTGTTGTTCTTGCTTCTGAGCTGTATCGAATTATTGCTTCCCGCGGAGTTACCGGAGTAGACCGCGGATGAAGCAGCCTTTTTGTCTGCCCATGAATCGTAGGAAGTGGATCCGTCTTTAATTCCCGTCGTTTCACGGGTCAGCGTGTCCGTGGTACTTGCCGCCGACGCGAATACCGACAGAATCGACGTCAGAAGAAGCGCCGCAAGAATAATTGAAACTGTTTTTTTCATGGTTTTCTCCTTTTAACGGATGGCTCATCCTATGCTTTCGAGCGTGCATCCGTTTGTGAACTCATACGTTGCCGTGCCCTTGCTGTCGTAATTGACAAGCTGGCCTTTGACCGTGATCGTGTCTCCGACTTTGATCGTATCCGCTCCCTCTCCTTTGAGGCGGTAGCAGAGAACGGGATAGTCCGAAAGTCCGTCAACGACTATCGTAACGGATACGTTCGAAAACTCGCTGCTGTACGGAGTGTCAATTACAGTTATTACACCCTTGAGAGTATACGGGCCGCCCGCAAGGGAATCCCCGAGTTCAAGCGCGTAAAGCGCCTTGAGAAGCTCTTCGTTCGTCTCATACCCGGTAGCCGCGACTTCCGCGACGAAATCCACGCTGTCAAGCGTACATCCGGCGTCAAATTCCTTCGTTCCGTTATAATCCTTGAGAAGACCGGAGACCGTTATTTTGTCGCCGAGCTTGATCGTATCGGCGCCTTCGCCCTTCATTCTGAAGCACTGAACCGGTTTGTCGTCAAAGCCGTCAACGACAATCGTGACGGTCACGTTGTCGTATCCCGAATCGTACGGAGTGTTGACCTTGGTTATAGTCCCGGAGAGCGTATACGTTCCCTCGAGCTTTTCGTTCGCGCCGAGCGCGTAGAGGGCGTCGAGTATCTTCCCGGTGTCGCTGCCGGACTCATTATACGGTACGAACGTGCATCCCGCGTCAAATTCCTTCGTTCCCTTGTAATCCTTGAGAACGCCGGTCACCGTAATGACGTTTCCGACCTCAAGATCAGCCGCCCCTTCGCCCTTCATTCTGAAGCACTGAACGGGTTTGTCTTCGAATCCTTCGACAACTATCGTTACCGTAATATTGTCATATCCGGAGTCGTAAGGCGTATTGATCTCGGTGATCTTACCGGACAGGGTATAAGTTCCGGGAAGAGCGCTTTTGTCAAGCGCATAGAGCGCGTCAAGGATATCTCCGACGGTGAGATCAGCGGGTATCACCGAAACGCTGAATTCACGGGTTTCGGTCGATTCTCCGCAGGTCGCGGTCGCTGTGATCTTGAAATTTTCGATAGACTTGCCGACGGTTACGTTCAGCTTGTCGTCCGCGATCACGGCGGCGGAGGATTCGCCGAGCGTCCATGCAATTGAGACGTCTTCGTACGTGAATCCGGTGACGGGAAGATTTATCGACTCATCCTTGCTTACGAACTCGGGTATCGAAAGAGCGTTCAGTTCGTTGGCGATCTTGTCGGAAGCGGCAACCTCCGTGGATACGACGGTTATCTTGCCGGGGATCGGATAAAGCTGAGGCTCGTTGTTCCAGGCGATGGCGCCTTCGACGTCTATCGTGTAACCGACGCCGAGCTTCTGATATTCTTCTTTGAGCTCAGCTATCGTATACGTGCAGGACGTGGAAAGGAACATCTTGAAAGCCGCGCCGTTCTTTTCTACCGTAACGGTGATCCTTCCGTCTCCGAGCTCCTCAAACGTCTCGGGGGAGTTCTTTGTCCACTCTATTTTGGTGATCTTTGCGCCGGTCAGAACGCCGATCTGTCCCTGATGAGGATCGAGGAGGGACGCGAGGTTGTTCTCGGGTTTCAGAATATCGTCGAGCGAAATCTTTGTAACTTCGCGGGTCTGGACTTTTCCGTCGTCGCCGTAAACGAGCGAATACGTGCATCCGGCGCCCATCTCACGCAGTCCGCTGTAGATGGAGGTCTTGCCGCTGACAACTATAACGTTTCCGATCGCGAGATCCTTGTCGAACGCTTCCTGAGAATCGCATTTGAGACGGTACGCCATGTATCCGTGCTCATTGTCAAGATCCTGAAGCATGACGCTTGTGTTTTTATAATCCGGAGCGTAGGGATATCTGGCCACGACCACGCCCCTTATATTCATGGCGACGTCCTTGACGTTTTCCGCCCAGTACTGCCAGTTCGAAATCAAAAACTGTTTGATCACATAATTGAACGTGAACGGATCGGATTTGAAATCTCCGGACGACACCACGCCTTTCAGCGAGAAGTTCGTGTCCTCGTCGGCGTACGGATCGACCTTTACATTGGTTTTGCCGTCTTCTCCGTCGGAGAGCGAAACAAGGCCGTTTCCTCCCTCAAGCTCCCACGTTACGTCAAGATCCACGCCCTCGTAATCGATGACTTTTGAAGGAAGCGTGAAGCTCGAAGCGACGGTATTATCCGCTCCGGGTTTGTTGTATTCATAAACGAGCGTGGCGGCGTCGTTTACGAGTTCCTGGTTTATAACCTGAGCCTTGTTATCGCCGGAGCCGCACGAAGCGAGTACGGCCGCCGCGATAATGAGCAGCGCAAGCGCCGCTGATAGTTTGTTTTTCATTATGACTTTTCTCCTGTCATTTATTTTCAGTCAGTGATTTCGGCGTCCGACAGCGTGAAGAGCTTGATCTGGGGCGCTCCATCGTATATTTCGACGATACCGTTCACGTTCATCGTTTTCCCTATGAAATACGATTCCGTAACGAGCTCGCCGTTCTGCGTAAGGACCGCGGTGCGCACCGAAACTGTTTTGCCGTCGCGCGTCTCGCAGGTGAGGGTCATCGCGCCCTTGCTCGATGACGTCTCGTTCGTCGTTGTATATACGCTTTTAACTTTGATTCCTTCCATACGGACGAGCACGTTTTCGGGGACGTCATCCCCGCCGAGCTCTTCCGCTGTGATCGGAACGGGCGCGACGTCGACGTCCTTTTCAATTATCTGAACGTCGTCGTCCGCCGGATTTATCAGAGAAAATGACAAACCGGAAACCTGAAATCCGAACGTCTCGTTGTTATCGGCCGTTCCGGTTATTTTCAGCTTGTACCCCGGCACCAGGAATTTAGGAGCGAGCGACGCGTAACCTCCGTAAACGTACACGCCGTAGTACCTCTGCGTATCCTCGTCAAAGGACTGAACGTAGATGCCTTCCCCGCTCTTTTTCGTGACAACGCCCTCGAACCTGACTTTCATCCCGCTGTATGATTCTTTGTTCATAACAAGCGATTTGACAGACAGCTCCACTGCGTCTCCGTAATAGAACAGCGGGTCTTTTTTTCCGGAATAAAGGTTCAGCCTGTTCTCTCTCGCGCTTGCCAGCGCCTCATAGGCGACCGAGCCGTATCTGTTCGACGAGGCGCTCTTTCCCATCGCGAGCCCGTCGGCGAGGATCTCGATGTTGAGATTTCTCCATTCCTCGTCGCTCCCGTTCCGGTACCATACCCACGCAAGATATCTGCTCCCGGTGGAGTCGATATGCGCCTCGCCTTCGGTGTCGCTTTCAAGGACGATTTCGGAAGCGTTTTTAAGCTTTGTCTTAGTGTAAACGGAAGCCGGTTTTCCCCACGGCTCGACCTTACCGGTCGATTCCGGGGTATCGATCCCGATGAACCTTACCTTGAGGACCTCCGACTTGCTGTTGTTTCTGAAATGGACGGTATCACCGTCTATCGCAAGTTCAAGCGTCACGTACCCCCGCCCTGTGACGTCAAAGTCACTGTTCAGGTTTGACGTGTTCAGTCTGACCGAAGTTGCGAAATCGGGAAGCCCGTCGGGGCGGACGTAATCCCACGTCAGTTCCTCTTCTCCCTGCTCGGGGCCCCTTACGCAGGACGAAAGGATGATCGCCGAGACGGAGAGCGCGACCGCAAGCAGAAGAGAAATTATTCTGTTAAAACGCGCTGATTCGGATGTCATTTCGGTTTTTATTATTTATTCAGCGAAACGCAGCGGTTGAAAGCGTTTACGAAGAACTCTCTGAGACCCTCGCGGCTCGTTCCCTGCGGCGCAGAAATGTACGCTACAAGAAGCTCGCCGACCTGATCGCGCGCGTCGGACGAACCGACAAACGCCGGAGAGGTGAAATAGTTGCTTTCCTGTTCCATACAGATTTTCGCAGAAAGCGCGGCAATACCGTCCTTGGTGAACTTGGCGCCGTCGAGGAATTCCTTGTATGCGTCGAGTTCAAACGTAGAACGGAGGACCGGAACGTATCCCGACGTCATGGAAAACTCCGCCTGGAACTCCGGCGAGGTGAGAAGATATTTTACAAAGAGCCACGCGGCGTCGTTGACCGCCTGATTCTTCTGTTTGAGCATGCAGATCGAAGGGCCCTGGGAAATAACTTTTTTGTTTGACGCGTCGGCCTGAGGGATCTGAGCGATTCCAACGTCAAACGGATATGATCCGTCGTCAAGCGCCGACGGGCACTGATACGTAGCGCCGGCCGACGAGCCTATCGAGATATACGAATGAACGACAACACCGTCTTCATTCGCCGAAGTATTTGTGAAGAGCCCCGACGTATATGCTTTGTAGATCGCCTGGGTCGTCATCAGACCGTTCATATACCATTCGCGGATCTTGTCGCAGAACGCCATATTATCGTCGTTGACGAAGAGGAAACGGCCTTCAACGTCATCGGCGGCCGCCGTATAGGGAGTTTTAAGCTGCTCGGTCAGAGTGATGAACCAGTTGGCCTCGGAATCGTATCCGAGCGGAACGCTCGTCGGCTCGATCTCCTTGATCTTTCTGATTACGTAATCCATAGAGGTAACGTCGTTCTCGCCGTTCGGGAACCAGTGGTCGGGTACCTGAAGACCGTTGTTCTCGAAGAACGTCTTGTTATAATACATGACCTCGGTCGATTTTGAGAACGGAAGCGTGTACATCTTGCTCTCGTCGCCGAACTGTTTTCCTTCGTTGTAGTAACCGGTTATGAAATCGGCCTTCTGAGCTTCCGTGAGTCCGACCTCGGGATCGTTGATGTAAGTATTGAGATCAACGACCTTTTTGCTGCGCAGATAAGTCGCAACGTGATCGGGATAACAGTAAGTGAGGGCGGGCTGCTTGCCGGCCTGGAGCTCCGTTATAACCTGATCTCGTACGTCGTCGTATCCGCCGATCGATTTTTCGTCGATTATTATTTCGGGATGAATCTTATTGAACGACGCGATATATTTCTGAAGAACCGTCCTCAGATTTGCGCCCATTGTATGGTAGAAGGTAACGGTGACCTCTTTCCCGCTGCCGCTTCCCTGTCCGCAGGCGGAAAGCAGCAGACAGGTCATGAGCATAACGAAGCTCATTATAAGTGCAAGTGTTTTTTTCATGTCTTCTCCTGTTTTGTGTCGTTAGCGACATTATTAACCTTTGATTCCGCTCCTTGAAACGCCCTTCATGATATATTTGCGAAGGAACACGAAGACAAGGAACAGAGGGATCGAGACGACAAACACCGCGGCCATTTGGGCGGGATAGTTTGTGTCTCCGTTTTCTGTCATGAAACTCGCGCCGCGGAGGCCGTTTGTGATCAGCTTGTGCGCGTCGTCGTTAGCGACGAGCCGCGGCCAGATATACGAGTTCCATGCCCCCATCATCTTGAGTATGGTGATGGTGATGATCGTTGAGACGGAAAGCGGAAGCATTACCTTCCAGAGATATTTGAAATCGCTCGTTCCGTCGACCTTGGCGGCGAGATACAGTTCGTTCGGTATCTGAAGGAACGTCTGCCTCAGAAGATAGATATAATAGACGCTCACGAGCATCGGGACTATCAGTACCGCGAAAGTATTCGTGATGTCAAGCGCCGACAGCGGCTCCGAAAGGAACGGAAGCCGGCCCGTGACCGTCATATAGTTCGTTATGGTGTAAAGCTCGCCCGGGACCATCATCGTGGCCATGAGAAAGCCGAACACGAGGCCCTTCCCTCTGAAATTGAGTCTCGCGAAGGCAAAAGCGCTCAGCACCGTCACAATAAGCGACAGCGCCGTCGAGATGACTCCCACGTAGAGCGTGTGAAGGAACAGATCGATGAGATTCGCCTTTTCGAACGCGGTGACGAAGTTTTCAAAAACTATGTTTCTCGGCCACAGAGTCGGGACGTTCTCACGGTATTCCTCAACTGTTTTGAGAGAAGAGATCACCATCCAGTAAAACGGGAAGATGATAATTACGGCCATCAGCGCAAGGAAAAGATAGGTGATCACGAACCGGAAAATCTTTGCCGCCTTCTGCGCTTTCTTGGAGGCCGTGATATTGAGGTCGTCGCCGGATATTTTCTTAATCATGTCACTCAACCTCAGTAATGCACTTTCTTCTTGCTGACGTATCCGTTTATCGCCGTCACGACCAGTATGATGGCAAAGAGAATGAGGGAAGCTGCCGACGCGTTCCCGAGATTGCTCTTCGGAAGCATATTGTAAACGTAACCGACGATCGTGTTCATCTGTCCTGCGGATCCGGCGGGTCCCATCGTCTCGCCGAATATACCGACGATGCTCGAATACTCTTTGAATCCGCCGATAAACGACGTTATGATGACGTAAGCGAGCATCGGAGAAACCAGCGGAATGGTTATTCTGAAAAACGTTCTGACCTTCGACGTGCCGTCGATTTTAGCGGCGTCGTAGTACTGCTTGTTCACGTTCTGCAGTCCGCCGAGAAGGACGAGAATCTTGAACGGAAGCGCGTGCCACACGATATACGTGCAGACCACGAACATATTCGCGCCCCAGGTGGAGCCGTTGTTTACGAAGTTTATCGGGCTCGCTCCGAACAGATTGAGGATGTTGTTTATTATTCCGTAGGTCTGTACCAGATCTCCGACCCGGACCTGGGTGAACATCGCGTTGAACACCATGCCGATGGCTATGGAGTTCGTCACGTACGGGAGGAAAAACACCGTCTGGAATAATTTCTGAAACGCCTTTATCGAGTTCAGCGCAACGGCTATGAGAAGCGCCAGCGTCGTTGAGATCGGGACGGTTATGACGCAGAGCAGGACCGTGTTTTTAAGATACTGGTTGAAATCGACGTTTTCGATGACGGTTTTGAAATTGTCTATACCGATGGTGAAATCCTCTCCGCCGACGACAGCAAGCCCGTTATATCCGTTGAGGAACGCCATTCTGAAGGTGTTGACAAGCGGATAAAACGAGAATATCAGAAGCAGAACTATCGCGGGAGCGAGGTACAGCCACGCTTTTTTGTTGTTTTTCTTTTCGTCCATCACGGTTCCTCAGCGATAAATTCTTTCTTCCGTTTCGGCGTCGAAAATGAACACTTTATTCGGTTTAAGGAAGAATCTGATCTCTCCGTCCCTCGGACTGACCGTAATATCTGAATCCACGATAGCCCTGACGACGGGATTCTGCGACGCCTCGTGACCGAGGACGAGCGAACAGTCCCTTCCCATCACCTCCACGTTTTTGAGCGAGCATACGAGCGGGCCTTTTTCATCGGGAACGAATCCCTCGGGTCTGATCCCGACGACCACTCTGCGGTCCTCCGCACCCGGCATGTCGAGCACGGCTTCGTCTCCTATGAAGAGCTCGCCTCCCTCGATCCTGCCGTCAAACACGTTGATTGGCGGCGTTCCGAGGAACTTTGCCACAAACAGATTGACGGGGCTGTCATAAACCTCCTGCGGAGCGCCGACCTGCTGGACCACGCCGAGCTTCATCACGACGATCTCGTCGGAGATGCTCATCGCCTCCTCCTGATCGTGAGTAACGAAAACCGTGGTGACTCCGGTTTCGCGCTGGATCCTCTTAATCTCCTCCCTGGTCTGAAGGCGAAGTCTCGCGTCGAGGTTTGAAAGCGGCTCGTCAAGCAGGAGCACGCGGGGGGTCTTTACGAGAGCTCTCGCGATCGCCACCCTCTGCTGCTGTCCGCCCGAAAGCTCGTTCGGTTTTCTGTCCATGAGTTCGTCGATCTGGACGAGACGAGCGGCTTTCTGCGTTCTGTCGAGCATCTCTTCCTTCGACGGTCTTTCAGCTCCCTTGAGATTCTGCAGAGGAAACATAATGTTCTGTCTGACCGTAAGGTGAGGGTAAAGCGCGTAATTCTGGAACACGAGACCGACACCCCTGTTTTCCGGCTCGAGGTCCGTCACGTCGCTGTCGCCGAAAAAGATCTTTCCGGAAGTCGGCTTTTCAAGCCCGCAAATCATGTACAGCGTCGTGCTTTTTCCGCATCCCGACGGCCCGAGAAGACCGATCAGCCTGCCGTCCTGTATCTCTATGTTGAGATTGCTGACGGCGGTCACGTCTGGTCCTTTTTTATTGCGATTCGGGAAGGTTTTTGTCAGGTTCTGAAGAACTATTTTCATATCCGCTCCTTGTGATTTGTCAGTATATTTCGTTTTCACGGCTGAGCCGTTCCTGTTCTTTTATATATTCGTCGCGTTCCGCTTCGCTGCCGAATATCCTCTGGCTTTCCCAGTCGACGGCGACGGTGTCGGCGAGAACGTCGTGAAGGAATCTTCCGCCCCCGCTCTTTACGAGAGAAAAGATCTCGGCGATCACAAAAACCGCGAGAAGCGCTATCCCGAAAACGCCGGTAAGTCCGGTGACGGACGATATTACGATCATTACCGGAAGAAGAAACTCAAAAACGCCCTTGCCGATCACGTTGCGCGTAAACACGATAAACGGCGAGACGCGGATAAATCCCGTTCTGACGATTCCTATTCCGAACAGTTTCTTTCCGAGAGAGCGTCCGTCCCCGAGTATCAGCGGAACGGCAAAATCAAGAATAAGGAACGCCGCAACTATCCCGGCGGCAAAAATGCCGAAGACCGACAGATAGAGATCCCTTATCGACCTGTTGGCCTCCTCGTCGCCGTTCATCCGGTCGACCGCGGTCCTGTAGTTTTCCTGTTCTTCGGGACTGAGCTCGCCGTACTCTTCGGCGCTCAGGCCGAAGGTGACCCCGAACTCCTTCTCGTATTTCTCAGCTATTTCATTATACCTGTTTCTGTAAGCGTCGACGCCCGTGATTTCCGACAGAAGCAGATAAGCGCCGGTGATCGCTATGGTCAGAAGAATGAAATCCGTCAGAAAAGCAAACAGGCGCTTGCTGACCGGGGATTTCTGCAGATCAATCATAAAAAATACCCGCTTCGGAAGAGCGGGTGAAAGGCGCAAAAAACGGTGTGAAAACACGTGGAAACGCGGCAAAGGAAGGATGCGTTCATGTTCGGCTTTACGGAAATCAGATGACGCGGCATTTGAGAATCCCCCAGGGTACACGTTTCGACATTTACTTAATATATTATACATTTTTGTCTGTGACTTGTCAACGGTCGGAACGGGGTATTTTTGCGTCTTATCGAAAAAAAGAGAAAAGAAGTCCCGGACTGACGGGCGAGCGACCCGCCGCCGCTTTATTCAACCGCTATTCCCGAAGCCGTTATCCGCAGCGACGCCGCTTCGCTTTCAGTTTTTCTTGTTATCGTCAGATCGTCCCCTTCGGTTTCAATAAAAAGCTCCCCTTCGCGGAGCGCCGCATTTTCTTTTCTCAGACGGAGATATTTCCGATAGATTTCCCGGATCGGGGCGCCGTCCGGCGGCTCTCTGAAAAAGCACCTGTTCATGGGATCGGGGCCGCCTTCCATCCCGTTTTCGTCTCCGTAATAAACGCTCATTATCCCGGGAAGGAACGCCTGAACGGCCACCGCCGTTTCGATCTTTCTGAGATCCCCGCCGAGCTCCGTGCGGATTCTCGGGGTGTCGTGGGAAGACAGGAAGACCATTGATGAAAGGAGCGCGTCGAAAGGATAGTTTTCGTAAATACTCATCACCGCGTCGGCAAAAGCGCCGGCCGGGATTTCTCCCTTCGCATAGCCGACGACGGCTTTTCTGAACGGGTAATTCATAACTCCGTCGAGCTCGCCTTCGGTGAAATAGCCCCTTCTTTTGCCGTAACTTATCTTGTTTGAGGCGTCTTCCCAGACCTCGCCGATGACGAGCGCCTCGCTGTTTATCTCCCTGACCCGCTCCCTGAGCGCCGATATGAACCCGTCCGGAAGCTCGTCGGCGACGTCGAGACGAAATCCCCCGGCGCCGAGCTCCATCCACTTCCTTACGACCGAGTTTTCGCCGCGCACCGTGAAATCGAGATACGACGGGACAAGCTCGTTTACGCAGGGGAGCGTTTTTACATCCCACCAGCACTCGTAATCGTCCGGGTATCTCCTGAACTGATACCATTCCCTGTACGGCGAGTCGGGATTCCCGACCGCGTCCCTGAAATAAACCGAATCCGAACCGGTATGCGAAAAAACGCCGTCAAGGATCACGGTAATCCCGAGTTTTTTCGCGTCGGAACACAGATCGGCAAAATCGCGCTCGGTCCCGAGCATAGGGTCGGGTCTCAAATAATCTGCGGTATCGTAGCGGTGGTTTGACCTCGCCATAAAAATCGGATTAAGATAAATGACGTCAGCTCCGAGTCCCGCGATATAACCGAGCTTTGACCTTATTCCCGCAAAATTGCCGCCGTAGAAATCCTTGTTCCATATCCCGTTTTCGTCCGGAGATACGTCGGGCGGCTCTTCGAGCGAAACGTGGACGCGGAAGGGAGGGATTTTCCCTTCGGTAATGACGTCGCCCGAAACCGCGAACCTGTCGGGGAAAATCTGATACATCACCGCCCCGCGAGTCTTTCGCGGAACAGAAAAACCGGCCGGAAAGCACGTGATCTGCCACCTTTCGCCGGCCTCCATATTCGTGTCGTGCAGTCCCTGACGGAACAGTCGGAAGGAGTTCCCTTCCTGTTCCACAAAAAATCTGTAAAAATACAGTCCCCTGACGGGCAGATTCAGAGAGACCGCGAAGGTCACGCCGCGTTCATCCCGGTCCTCTTCCTTCATCGGATAATCGAAAGAGGATCCCCCTTCCCTTTCCAGCACGGCAAAAACGGCCGTGACGGGACATGAAACGGGGATTTTCAGCCGCAGGTTTACGGAGCTCCCCTCGGGAACGGCCCCGAAGGGAGTTCTGTAAAAGCGGTCAAAACTGTCGTGAAGGATCCTGTCAGACATGCCAGATATTATCCGCGTATTCCCTTATCGCGCGGTCGGCCGAAAACAGCCCCGCCTTCGCTATGTTGGTCAGCGACATGTCGGCAAAGCGGTATCTGTCGGGATAGACCGCCGATATATCGTCCTGTGCGCGGCAGTAGTCCCTGAAATCCGCGAACGACATATACGGGTCGGGAGGCGCGTATCCGCCCTCGAGCAGAGAATGAAGAATGCCGTCGAATCTGACGCCGTTAATGCCTTTCATGAGGAAAGAAACGACCTCTCCGAGCTCCTGATCCCGCTCCACGAAATCTCTCGGATTGTATCCTCTTCTCCAGAGGTCCTCGACTTCGTCCGCCGTCATTCCGAAAAGGAACATATTTTCCTTTCCTACCTGTTCGAGGATCTCGACGTTCGCTCCGTCAAGCGTGCCGACGGTCACGGCGCCGTTTATCATGAGCTTCATGTTTCCGGTGCCGGAGGCCTCTTTGCCGGCGACTGAGATCTGCTCCGAAATGTCGGCTGCGGGGATAATGATCTCGGCAAGCGACACGCGGTAATCCTCGGCGAACACGACGCGGAGCCGGTCTGAAACGGCGGGATCGGAGCCGAGAAGTTTCGACACCTCGCATATAAGACGGATGATCTGTTTGGCCATATCGTATCCGGTAGACGCCTTGGCGGCGAAAACGAACACCCTCGGCGGCATTTCATATCCCGGATCGTTTTTCAGGCGCAGATACATCCTCAGGATCTGAAGGACGTTGAGAAGCTGTCTTTTATATTCGTGCAGACGTTTCACCTGGACGTCAAATATCGCCGACGTGTCGACGGCGACGCCGTTGTGCTCTGAAATATAAGCGGCCAGCCGTTTTTTGTTGTCAGCTTTGATCTCCGCCAGTCTGTCCGCCGCTCCGCGGTCGCCTCTGAATGAAAGGAGCTTTTCGAGAGCACGTGAATCCCTCATAAAATCGTCGCCTATGCATTCCCTGAGAAATGCGGTAAGCCCGGGATTTGCCTGACAGAGCCAGCGGCGGTAGGCGATCCCGTTCGTGACGTTCGTAAAGCGCTCCCTGTCCATGACGGCGTAATCACGGAAGACGCTTTCGACAAGTATTTTGCTGTGAAGTTTCGAGACTCCGTTGATTTTATGGCAGCAGGCGAGGCAGAGATTCGCCATGCGCACCTCTCCGCCCGAGATCACCGACATATAGTCGATCTTTGCCCTGTCATCCCCGTAAACCGTTTTCAGAGAGGAAACGAGCCGTCTGTTGATCTCGCAGACTATCTGGTAGATCCTCGGCAGCTGCTCGCTGAACAGGGTTTCAGACCAGTGCTCGAGCGCCTCGCTCATAACAGTGTGATTGGTGTACGAAAGCGTGCGGCAGGTTATATCCCACGCCTTTTCCCATCCGAAACCGTATTCGTCAAGAAGGATACGCATAAGCTCCGGTACGCAAAGCGCCGGGTGCGTGTCGTTTATATGAATCGAGACCTTTTCGGGAAGGGCGTCAAGAGAATCTCCTCTTCCGAGATGGTCGCTTATTATCTGCTGGACCGACGCCGAAACGAAAAAATACTGCTGACGAAGGCGAAGGCGTTTTCCTTCGACGTGGTTGTCGGCGGGATAAAGGACCTTGCTTATGACCTCGGCGTTCATCTCCTGCTCGAGAGCTTTTGCGTAATCTCCCCTGGCAAACGCAGCCATGTCGATGGACGAGTTGCTTTTCGCTTCCCAGAGCGTGAGCTTGTTCACCGCTCCGCCGTAGCCGGATATGTACATGTCGTACGGTATCGCGATGACGGTCGAATATCCCGTGTGTCTCGCGTGATAATGCCCTTCGAAATCGAAATAGCCGTCCGTCTTCCCGCCGAAGCGCACCTCTTTCGAGTCGTCCCTCCTCGGTATCAGCCACACGCCGCCGAGCGGGAGCCACTCGTCGGGGAGCTCAGTCTGCCATCCGTTTTCGATCTTCTGCCTGAAAATACCGAACTCGTATTTGATCGAAAAGCCCGTGCAGGAAATCCCGAGCGAAGAAGCCGCGTCCATATAACATGAAGCGAGCCGCCCGAGACCTCCGTTCCCGAGTCCGGCGTCCGGCTCGATCCCGATAATATCGTCGAGCGTCTTGCCTGCCTGTCTCAGGGTCTCGGCCGCCTCTTCCGTCAGTCCGAGATTGAAGAGATTGTTCCTCAGGGACGTGCCGACGAGGAATTCCATCGACATATAATAAACGCGTTTGGCGTTTCTTTCGCGGAGCGCGCGCCTGAACTCGTGATTCTTCTCAACGAGAGCGTCGCGCACAGCTATACAGAGGGAACGGTACGCCTCCGTATCCGTCGCCTGTTCAAGCGTGCATCCGAAATTCCGTACGCACGCCTCAGATATTTTTGTTCCGAATTGACTGTTGCTCATAAACTGTATGCGGTTTCATCCGAAATCCGCCAAAGAAAAGATTTTTACCGGTTATTCGGGATTTTCGGGGAAGACGCCGGTTTCTTCCCTGACCGGAGCTCTCCGCGCTTTCCCGCGAGACCCTCGTAGATCTCCTCGTATTCTTTTTCAGACGCTCCCCAGGAAAAATCGCAAAGCATGTTGTTTTTCTGAAGATTTCTGAAATTGTCTCTCTCGTAACGGTAGAAAGCCGTGCAGCGCTTAACCGCGCCGAGCATTTCGTGGGCGTTGTACTCCCAGAACGTAAAGCCGCGGCCGGTTTTTTCAAGCATCCTGTACGCCGGAACGGTGTCTTTCAGCCCCCCGGTCTCCCTGACGACGGGAACCGCTCCGTAACGCATGGCGACCATCTGTGAAAGCCCGCAGGGCTCGCTTTCTGACGGCATGAGGAAAACGTCGCAGCCCGCGTAGATCTGAGACGCGAGCTCCGGGGAGAAGGTGATCGAAGCGGAGATCATATCGGGATGGCGTTTCTCCGCCTGACGGAGCATTTCCTCGTATCTCTGCTCACCCGTCCCGAGGACCGCGAGCTGGATACCGAGCCCGGCGATTTCGTCGATAACTCTTTCGAGGAGATCGATACCCTTGTGCCCGGCGAGCCGCGTTACCATACCTATAAGCGGCAGGTCGTCGTCCGTCCGGAGTCCGAGCTTTTCCTGAAGGAATCTTTTGTCGGCGGCTTTCCCGCTCATGTCCGCGGCCGAATAATTTTCCCGGATGAACGGGTCGGTCGCCGGATCGTACGTCTCCGTGTCTATTCCGTTGACGACTCCGCGCAGCTTTGCCCTGTTTTCCGATAGAATCCGGTGCAGGCCGTGTGAATAGTATTCATATAAGATCTCCCCGGCGTAGGTTCTCGACACGGTAGTCAGGCAGTCGGAACGTACGATCGCTCCCTTCATCAGGTTGAGACAGCCGCCCCACTCAAGATCGGCCGTCGCTCCTTCGCCGAGCCCGGCGACGTCTCCGGCGAATTCCATGGGCATCACGCCCTGATATTCGATATTATGTATCGTGAAAAGCGTTTTTATACCGTCGTACTGCGGATAAAACTCGCGAAGAAACACAGGCAGAAGCGCGGTATGCCAGTCGTTGCAGTGCACAACGTCAGGGAGAAAGCCGAGGCGTGAAAACGACTCGATGACCGCGCGCGAAAAAAACGCGAAACGCTCCCCGTCGTCGGGTTCTCCGTAGATCCCCGTCCCGTTTGTACGGCAGAAAT
>JAFTDQ010000117.1 GCA_017454075.1 Clostridia bacterium | reverse complement strand
TGAGAAATCCGTCGACGGAAAAGGCCAGATCGTACGCGGAACGTTTGTAATGGGAAATCAGACCTATAATAACGCCACGCTCGTATCGGGCGTCGTTTACGCCGAGGACGGTTCGCTCGTAGGCCCCGTTTCAGGCGGTACCTGGACCGACGCTCAATAAGCGAAAAACGTCTGATTATTCAGTATATCTAATATCACTTTTCCCGCCTTCCCCTTAATGGGAGGCGGGAAAAGGTCTATAAAAAAATCTTATTCGATCCCCGAAAGGAAAGGATATGAAAAAGACAGTTTCAATCATCGTCGCGGCGCTTATGATCGCTTCGCTTCTCGGCGTCGCCGCGTTTGCCGCAAATCAGAACACGTGGAGCGGCGGAGAAATAGCAAGGATCGACACGAACAGTCCAAGCGACGTGATCGGTTACCGCTTTGAGCCCGGCGCCGGGGCAACCGGAAGTCTCATAGGTATCAACGCTCATATAGCCGGCTCCGCGGCGACTTTTGATTTCAAGATCTATAAGTGGCAGGGGAACCACGCCGACACTCTGAAGACCGAACCCGTGTTTGAAAAAACAGGGATCACGCACGCAAACGGCGAAACGTGGTGGTATGACGGTCACACGATCGAGATTCCCGCGGGGAAGGTCGTAAAGGGCAGCCAGTACTATGCCGTTATAACGAACGTCAACCTCACCGAAGGCGGCGACAAGTGGGCGCTCTGCAATTATATCAGCTCGATAGGCAGCGAAAACCTTGGCTTCCGCGCTTATCTTAACGGCGAGCCGTACAAGAAGGACGGCAACTATACGTCCTTAATGTGGCAGTTCGTCTGGGAAGACGGCTCGTGGGCCAAAAACGAAGCGCTGTCGGACGACACAACTCCGTCTCAGGGCGGTTCGTCATCTTCCGAGGCGACCCACGCCGTACATACATGGGGCGAGGGCTGGGATATGAACAGCAACCGCTTCGACGGCACCGGAGAGGCGCAGTTCGCCTACCGTTTTGCAACGAAGGGCAGCGGAAAGCTCGTCTCGATCATTCCGTATATGGCGGGCTCCGCCGGCAAATTCGACTGCGTGATTTACAAGTGGAACGGAAATTATCCGGACACCGTAAAAGGTAAACCCGCCGCCGAGATCAGGAATATAGCTTTTAGCGGCCAGTGGACAAACTGGAAGAATAAGATCACCATACCCGGCGGCGGTCTTCCCGCCGGCGAATATCTTGTCGTTCTGACGAACTTCAACGATATAGAATGGGCGATCTGCAACTACAGAATGGCCGAAAAAGCCGGTTTCAAGACTTATCAGAACGGAACGGGCGAGACCTACGAGGGCGGAAAGTTCTACAGTCTCGCGTGGCAGCTCGAGTTTACCGGTGACGGCGACGCCGTGCTTTCGGCGCTTTCGGCCGACACCGAGCCGGGCTCGAATCCTCCGATCACCGACCCGAGCGCGGACACGTCCGATATCACCGCCGTCGCCGTGATGGCGGCGGCAGCGGCGGTCGCAGGCGCGGCCATCGCTCTGAAAAAGAAAAAACATTGAATCATAGATTCGGCGCCCGTGTGATACCACGCGGGCGCTGATCAAAAACGGGGAAAAATAAATGCTGAAAATCGGTTTTTTTGCCGACCTTCATTACGGAAAAAAGAACGTCGCCGACCGTATGTGTACGCGCGGCGCGGAAAAGCTCCGCATGATACTCGAAAAATTCAGGTACAGGGAGCTCATTGTCAACATGGGCGATCTCATAAACGGCGACCCCTCGCGGGACGTGAACGAAGAGCTTTTTGCCGAGCTGAAAGAGATCATGAAGGATTATCCCGTTGAAAATCTCGTCGGAAATCACGACGGATTTCATCTGTCAAAGGAACTATTCCGTGAAGTTAAAGACCCTGAGATCGGGGCAGTCGGAAAAATCGGGACCGACGACGGGACGCTCATAATAATCGATCCGTGCTTTTTTACCGACGGTCGCCCGTACGACGGTCACGGCGGTGACTGGAGGAATACGATTTGCCCGGAAAAGCAGCTTGCATGGCTTGAAAAGCAGCTTTCGGAATGCGACAAGGCGGTCGTCCTGTCGCATCATCCGCTGGTTTCGCTCAGCGGAGAGCCCGAGACCTGGACGGATACTCATCTGCCGCAGAACGCCCGAGACGTGATGAATATAATCGAGCGCTCGGGGAAGGTCACCGCCGTTATCGCGGGGCACAATCACACGGGCGGGACGGTCGTCCACCGCGGGATACTTCATATAACGGTTCCGGCGGTCTGCACATGGAATCACGCCGTCTGCGCCGACGTCATACTGAACAAAGGTTTAGTCACATACGTTCCGTACGTTCTCGGAACGGAAACAAAGAGCGTGTAAGACTTCATGAACACAAAAATCGATTACGGCGCGCTCCCGGTGTTTGACGAGGCGGATATCGTCGTTTGCGGCGGAGGTACCGCCGGAGCGTACGCGGCGCGCGCCGCAGCCGACATGGGCGCAGACGTGCTCATAGTCGAGCAGTCGGGAGCCCTCGGCGGATCTCAGACAAACGGGCTCGTCACACCGGTGATGTACACCCATATTAAAGGCAATCCGCAGTGCTCGTACGTGAGCCGGATAGTCCGGGACAAACTGTCGCCGCACGGCGGCTGCCGCGACGACGGTATGAACTTCGATCCGCTCCTTATGGAGATGATCCTCGAGGACGTATGCGAAGAATCCGGCGTCAGATTTCTTTATCATACGTTTATCTCAGACGCTCTCGTATCGGACGGAAAAATAACCTCGCTCGTCGTCGCAAACAAATCCGGGCTCGGACTGATCAGGGGCCGGGTGTTCGTCGACTGCACGGGTGACGCGGACGTGTGCGTTTTCGCCGGCGCGGAAACGATGAAGGGCGACCCGGAACACAGCGGAATGAATCAGGCGGTCTCGCTCAGATACGTGGTTTCGGGGGTGGATTTCGACGCCTTCGGAGAACAGATAAAGGAAGAGGTCGAAAGGACCGGCACCGACAAGGTCGCGAAATATTACGACGGAAAGCTATATCTTGCAGTCGCCAGGGAAGGGAACTGGACGTTTTCGGAACTGTTCGACAGGGCGATTTCCGCCGGGGATCTTATTGAAAACGACAAGTTTTACTGGCAGGGGTTTTACATCTCCGGCCGGCCGGGTTCGATCGCTTTCAACAATCCGGAGTTTTTCTACTGTACCGACGGGACCGATCCGCGGGATCTTACCAGGATACAGCTCGACGGAAAGCGCGCGATACTCAGACAGATCGGCTTTTACCGGAAATATTTCAGGGGGTTTGAAAACGCCTACGTTTCGGACGTCGCCTCGGTCGTCGGGGTGAGGGAGAGCCGGAACGCCGTGACGGAATACGTTCTGACCGCCCGGGACCTCGTCTCGAAAAGGAAGTTTCCCGATATGTTCTGTCAGTCGAATTATCCCCTTGACGTTCACGGCTGGAAGCTCAGTCTTCCCGAGGCGGATCAGGATGAAAACGGGGATCCGTGGTACGAAATACCCTTTGGGTGTCTTGTCGTTAAGGGACTTGACAATCTGCTCGTCGCCGGGCGCTGTCTGGGAGCCGATTTTGCGGCTCAGAGCAGTCTGAGGGTACAGCAGTCCGCGCGCTCATCGGGAGAGGCCGCCGGTATCGGAGCGGCGATCGCCTTTGCCGAAAAAAAGCCGGCCCGTCTTGTGGACGGCGCCGGGGTGCGCGGAATAATGATAAAGAACGGCGCGATATACGCCGGAATGTGACAAACGAGAGGTTATTAGTATGATTAAAATCAAACGTTTTGCCGCTTTGATAATCGCCGTTTTGACGCTTGCGGTCGTTTTTGCCTGTTCGTCCGGGGGAAGAAATACCGGAGATCCGACGCTTCCCGCTGACACGGGAAACAGCGGTCATGACGACCGTCTGAGCGCAGACGACGGTCTCGGAGATATTAAGTTTACCGGTAAAAAATGGCGTGTTTCCGTCACTGACATCTGTAAATACGAGATGTTTTCCGAAGACACCGTGGACATCTGCGACGCAGCCGTATACCGCAGAAATCTGAAAATCGAAGATCGTTTCGAAATAGAAATGATTCCCGTCGTGACGGCTGCGCCGGGCGGCGGAACCGGGCAGCTCATGCATGAGAGGTATATAAAACAGGTCCTTGACGCGGGAGACGACGAGTTTGACGCTATAATGATGCAGGTGTGGCGCGCCGGCACGGTTATCGTCGACGGATATTTCGCGGATTTCAACGACGGGATCGTTCCGGGGATAAATCTCACCCGCCCGTGGTGGTCTCAGAAGGTTAACGACACCTTCACGATAAACGGCATGCTATACGCGGCGGTCGGAGATATTTCGCTGACGTCACTTCAGCAGACCTACGCTTACATGCTGAACAAGCGGCTTGCCGAAGATTATAGTATACCCGATCTCTATGACGCAGTGAGAAAAGGCGAATGGACTCTTGATTACGTAAGCAATCTTGTTAAGAACGTTTACGAAGACGTCAATAAAAACGGAGAGCACGACAGGGAGGACGTTTACGGCTTTATGACCGGAACGGTCCACGACGCGAGCGCGTATCTTTACGCCTTCGGTCTTTCGCTGACCGGTAAGATCAACGGATATCTTGACGTCGTTCTCGACGAGCGTAAGGCGAGCGACGTATACGACAGGGTATACGCTCTGTTTTACGAAAACGACGGCTCGTATACTTTGAAAACGGACGGGGAATACAAGGAACTTGTCGGGATGTTCGTATCCGGCCAGGCGCTCCTCAGCCCTCAGCCGCTTTCACGGATTTACGACAGGATAAGGAAGATGGAAGATCCTTACGGAGTGCTCCCTTACCCTAAGTATAACGACGATCAGAAGGAATACTACAGCGGAACGTCGAACAACTGGTCGGTGCTCTGCTTCCCGGCAACTCCGAAGGATCCCACGCTTTCGGGATACATCGCCGAGGCGCTCTGCTGCGAAAATTACCGGACCGTCATTACCGCGTATTATGACAAGGCGCTCAAGGACAAGTACACTGATGCGGACGACGATGAAGAGATGCTCGACATTCTGCTGGCGGGGAAGCGGAGCGACCTCGCGCTGCTGTTCGGGCCGTCGATGGACGGGATAAACGCCTTCTTCAGATATCAGCTCCAGGCGGAATCTCGCAAATTCGCGTCCGACTGGGTGTCAAAGAAAATGACCTTCTCGGCGAGCATTGCAAAAATCGAGCAGAAATACGATAAAATGGCCGCCGCGAAGGCTTCGGGCGAATGAACAATCCGGACAAATACAAAATTGAAAACGACACTCTCGTCATCCGCGGGCTGAAACGCCGGTACCGCATAATGCATATCACGGACAGTCACATATGCTTTCAATCCGAACTTGATGATGAAACGATCAGGGAAAAGGACAGACGAACGGCCGAGAAATGGACAAGCGTCGGCAACGGACTTTCCCAGCTTGAAAACTTTCAAAATCTCGTTGAGTACGGGCATGAGATCGGATGCGACCTCATCGTTTTCTCGGGCGATATAGTCGACAGGCCCTCGAAGGGGAACGTCCATGAGATGTTCGGGCTCTTCGAAACGGCGGGCGAATGTTTTGTCGTCCCGGGCAACCACGATACGGGGAAAGAGTTTTACCGGATCGTCGAAGAGAAAACGAACGTGACGCCGAATATCCGGGTTAGAGAACTCGGCGAACTGCTCCTCGTCGGGGTCGACGACGGGCCGCGATCGGTCAGCGACCGTATCATATCGGAGCTGAAAAAAGTTCTTTACGGGGATCGCCCGGTCGTGCTGGTCCACCATATCCCGATAGGCACCGAAACGCTGCGTTCGTACGCCGGTCGTATCCTTAAAGATTCTCTTCCGTACTACCTGCTGGGCATGACGGGAAACGGGTCGAACGTCGAAGAATACTACGGCCTGCTGAACGAAAAAGGGACGGCTCTCAGGGCAGTCCTCGCCGGGCACCTTCATTTTCCGCACACTGACTATCTCGAAAACGGGGTGCCGCAGTATATTACCGGCGCGGCGCTGAGCGGCCGCGCGCGGGTGATCGACGTTCACGGCTGACGTCCGGCCGCGCGTGGATAGGGCACCTGATGGGGCTGCCCGCCGCTTACGGCTGGCTCAAATTCACCATGAGGACGACGGCGGTGACGAAATTCTCGTTCAACGATTATCACGGGAGCGGATATACTCAGGTCACCGCCGATTACGTCGGCGACACGTCTCACGTATATCAGCACGGTCTGCGAAACAACAAACGCTGATCGCCGACCATATAACGCACAGAGCCGCGGTGTTCCGCGGCTCTGATTTATATCAGTTTTTTTCGGATACCGTACCCGAGACGAGCGTCACCGAATCCTTCGTCACCGAGAGGATCCCCTCTCCGACGGAGAGTTCTTTTTTTTCCGCGCCGTCGGGCGTCAGGATCGAGGCGACGCCGGCCTTTGTCGTCGTGACGAGCGGAACGTGTCCGGGACGGACGGAGAGCGAGCCCTCCGCCCCCGTCAGCGATATCTGGATCGCATCTCCGTCAAATACCGCTCCGTCGGGGCCGATTATTCTCAGCCGGAAAGAGTCTCTCATATCAGACCGACGCCGCTTTGCGGCGCGCCTCCTCGACGGTACCCACGTAGAGGAAGGCGGATTCCGGCAGATCGTCGTGCTTTCCGTCGACTATCTCGGCAAAACTCCTGACGGTGTCGGAGATGGGAACGTACTGACCCTTGAAGCCGTTGTACTGTTCCGAAACGTGGAGCGCCTGAGAAAGGAAACGCTGGACTTTTCTTGCGCGCATTACGGTGATTCTGTCTTCGCTCGAAAGCTCGTCCATGCCCATAATGGCGATTATATCCTGAAGCTCGTTATATTTCTGAAGGATCCTCTGGACCTCTTTCGCGACCCTGTAATGCTCAGCGCCGACGACGTCTGGCGTGAGGATGCGGCTCGTGCTCGCGAGGGGGTCGACCGCCGGATAAATACCCTGTGAGGAAATTGCTCTCGAAAGGACCGTCGTCGCGTCGAGATGGGAGAAGGTGGTCGCCGGTGCCGGGTCCGTGAGATCGTCCGCCGGGACGTAAACCGCCTGGACCGACGTAATTGACCCGCGGTGTGTTGAGGTTATCCTTTCCTGAAGCGCGCCCATCTCTGTGGCGAGGGTCGGCTGGTAACCGACCGCAGAGGGCATGCGCCCGAGCAGAGCGGAAACCTCAGAGCCCGCCTGGGTGAATCTGAATATATTGTCAATGAAGAGCAGAACGTCCTGTCCCTCTCTGTCGCGGAAATATTCGGCCATCGTGAGTCCGGTCAGCCCTACGCGCATCCTCGCGCCCGGGGGTTCGTTCATCTGACCGTATACCAGCGCGGTCTTTGAGAGGACGCCGGACTCCTTCATCTCGTTATAAAGATCGTTGCCCTCGCGCGTGCGCTCCCCGACTCCCGTGAAAACGGAAATTCCGCCGTGCTCCGTCGCTATGTTGTTGATGAGCTCCATTATAAGGACGGTCTTTCCGACGCCCGCGCCGCCGAAAAGACCTATCTTACCGCCTTTTGCGTACGGGCAGATGAGATCTATGACCTTGATCCCGGTTTCGAGTATCTCGGCCGACGGGACCTGTTCGTCGTACGAAGGAGGCTGACGGTGTATTTCCCATTTTTCGCAGTCAGTGGGGTCGGGTTTTTCATCCACCGCCTCGCCGAGGACGTTGAAGATCCGGCCGAGAGTCTTTTCTCCGACAGGGACCCTGATCGGCGAGCCGGTGTCCGTCACGTCCGTCCCCCGGACGAGACCGTCCGTGCTGCTCATAGCTATGCAGCGCACGACGTTGTCTCCGAGATGCTGGGCGACCTCAACAACGAGGCGCTTCCCGTCGGGACGGATTATATCAAGCGCGTTCTGAAGGGAAGGGAGCCCTCCGTCCGGGAACCTGACGTCTACGACGGGGCCCATGACCTGTATTAATTTTCCGACGTTATGTGCCTGTGTCATAAGTTCCTCATTCTCCGGCGTTCGCGCCGGCGACGATTTCGGTTATTTCCTGTGTGATAGCATTCTGGCGGGCTCTGTTGTAGGTCAGTTCGAGCTGATCGATCATTTCTGACGCGTTGTCGCTCGCGGAGTCCATCGCGTTGCGCCGCGCGTACTGCTCGGCGGCGAAGCTCTCGCTTACGGCGCTTTTCAGTCTGCCGTTAAGATACATGGAGACGGCGCGCTCAAGCACCTGATTCACGCCGGGCTCAAATTCCGTCGCCGCGCCTTTCTTTTCGGGAGGGTCGAGCGGCAGAAGCTTTGCCGAAACCGGCGTCTGGGTGATTATGTTGTCAAGCCGGGTATAAACGGCGTACGCTCCCGAGATCTCCCCGCTGTTCATCATTCCGGAAATCCGGTCTGCAATTTTCGTGATAATTTCGGGGTCCGGTTTTTCTGAACTCGGGCAAATCACGTCCGCCCTGAGAAGGCTCTCTTTCCGGCTTATCATGTCGCAGGCGCGTTTGCCTATTGCCGAAACAAAGGATCCCTCGGGCACCGACGCGTCGACAAGCCGGTTGATGTTTCCGTTGAAGCCGCCGGCCAGCCCGCGGTCCGCCTCGATCACGACGTAATACGCGGGAGCCTCCGGGTTAACGGGAGTCACGTATGGGGATCCCGTGACGTCCGGCGTGACCGAACGCGAAAGAATTTCACCGATCGCCTCCGCAAACGTCGCGGCGGTTTTTCTCGCGGCCTCCGCGCGCGCAATCTTTGACGAGGCGACGAGCTTCATTGCGCGGGTGATATGAAGGGTGTTTCCGACGCTTTTTATTCGGTTTTTAATCTGTTTCATATCGGCGCCCACGGTCCGTCATCCTCCTTATCGCCTTTTTATTCTTCTGTGTATTTCAGAGTATAAGTGTGAATCGCTCCGACAAGCTCCGCTTCGTCGGCGTCTGTCCACGATCCGCTCTCGAGCCGTTCGAGAAGCTCTTCGTTCCTTTTTTCAAGGTGCCGGTAAAGCCCCGCTTCGTACTCCCTGATCCGCTCGACCGGGATCGGAGTGAGATAATTGTTTACCGCGGCATAGATGATCGCGATCTGACAGCCGATCCTGACCGGCGAGCTTTTGTCCTGCTTGAGTATTTCGACGATCCTCTCGCCCTGCGCGAGCCGCGCCTTGGTGTCGGCGTCAAGGTCCGAGCCGAACTGAGCAAAGCTCTGAAGCTCCCTGTACTGCGAATAAAGCAGCTTGAGAGGTCCCGAGACCTTTTTCATCGCCTTGATCTGCGCGGCGCCGCCGACGCGGCTGACGGAGATGCCCGGGTTGACAGCCGGCATGATCCCGCTGTGGAAAAGCTCCGATTCAAGATAAATCTGTCCGTCGGTGATCGATATGACGTTCGTCGGTATGTAGGCCGAGACGTCGCCCGCCTGCGTTTCTATTATCGGAAGAGCGGTTATGCTCCCGCCGCCGTATTCCGGCGCGATCCTCGCCGCGCGTTCGAGAAGCCTCGAATGGAGATAGAACACGTCTCCGGGATACGCCTCGCGGCCGGGCGGTCTTCTGATAAGGAGCGACAGGGCGCGGTAAGCTACGGCGTGCTTGCTCAAATCATCGTATACGATAAGCACGTCGCGGCCCTTTGACATGAAATGCTCGGCGATCGCGCATCCGGTGTACGGAGCGATATACTGAAGGGGAGCGGTCTCGCTCGCCGAGGCGGAGACCACGACGGTGTACGAAAGCGCGTCGGCTTTTCTCAGCGTTTCGGTCACCTGCGCGACAGTCGAGTTCTTCTGTCCGATCGCGACGTAGACGCACAGGACGTCGGTGTCATGCTGGTTAATTATGGTGTCTACGGCGACGGACGTTTTTCCCGTCTGCCGGTCGCCGATTATCAGTTCGCGCTGACCGCGGCCGATCGGGATCATGCTGTCGATCGCCTTTATACCCGTCACGAGCGGTACGCTGACAGATTTTCTCTTGATTATTCCCGGCGCCACGACGTCAATCGGACGGCGCTCGGTCGTGAAGATCATGCCCTCTCCGTCGATCGGCTCTCCGAGCGCGTTGACGACCCTGCCGAGCATAGCGTCCCCGACCGGTACCGAAACGACCTTCCCGGTGCGGCGCACGACGGTGCCCTCCCTTATGTCGGATCGGTTTGAGAGAATTGCTATGGAAACGGAGTCTTCCTCGAGGTTCTGAGCCATTCCGAGATCCCCGCCGTCGAATTCAAGCAGCTCGTTCGCCATGCAGTTGTCGAGCCCGTGGGCGCGCGCGATGCCGTCGCCTACAAGAATGACGACTCCCACCTCGGCCTCGTCCGTTTTCGTTTCGAAATGCTTTATCTCGGCTTTTATGATCTTGCTTATTTCGCTTGGATTGAGATTCATTTCTTTTTCTGTCTCTCTCTCAGTTCAGATGACTGTCTGTTTAAGATGACGCTCCATTCCGTCTATTCTGCGCCTGACCGTATTGTCCGTGAGGTTGTCGCCGACCGTGACCCTCAGCCCGCCGATGAGCGACGGGTCGATCCTGAGATGCATTTCGACGTTCCCGCCGAATCTGTCCTCGAGCGCCTTGTGGAGCCGATTCTTCTGCTCTTGACTCAGCGGAACGGCAGATTCGACCTCGGCGACCGTTATACCCGAATATCTGTACCACAGGTCGATATATCCGGAGAGTATCTCTTTTACCGAGCCGATCCGTCCGTTTTTCACGGCGAGTCTTATGAGATTGAGCAGATACGGATGCACCCTCCCGGAAAAGATCCTTTCCGCCGCCGCCTGTCGTTCCGCTTTTGATATTACGGGATCCGAAAGCAGCCGGATTAGCTCCGGATTTTCGTCAAATATGATTATGAGTTCCCTCACCTCGCCGAGTATCTCCGGCTCGAGATTTTCTTCCCGGGACAGGGAATAGAGGGCGGAGGCGTATTCTTTCGCGACGCCGGACATCAGTTTTCATCCTTCCCGTCGCTGCCGATGTCGTTGATGAAACTGTCGATCAGCGCGCTGTGATCCGCCTCGTTGATCTCCCGTCCGATTATCTTCTCGGCAAGCTCGACCGAGAGAGCGGAAATCTCATCCTTGATCTCGTTTGCCGCGCGGCGCTTGTCAAGCGCGATATTCTCGTCAGACTGACGCAGGGCCTCTGCGGCGCGTTCGTTCGCGTCGCGTATTATCTCGGAGCTGATACCGTCCGCTTTGGCGCGCGCTCTGTCTATAATGTCGGCGGCCTCCTGCTCGGCTTCGCCGAGCTTTATCTCATAGCGTTCCTTGTCCTGCTCGGCCTGTTTCTTCGCCTCGCCGGCCTCGTCGTATGTTTTGTCGATCTCGTGCCGGCGCTTCTCAAAAATCTTTCCGATTCTTCCGAAAAGGAACTTTTTGAATATGAAATATATAATGACAAGGTTCAGCAGGGAAATAAGGATGCTCCATATGTTTACGGAGATTATTTCAAGATTCTGACCAGGCATAAAAAGCCCCTTTCGGTTATCTCAATATCAGTGCGAAAGAGCCCTGACGGCTTCGGTGAATATGTTGACGAACTGTCTCGGTGCGACGAATATGAGAAGGATCGCGATAACGAGGGCGTAAAGTCCCGTCGTTTCGGTCATTGCGCATCCCATGATGAGAGTGCTCGTGACCTCGCTTTTCGCCTCGGGCTGGCGGCCTATCGCCGCGCAAGCCTGACCCGCCGCGTAGCCCTCTCCGATACCGGGGCCGAGCGCCGCGAACATTGCGATTCCAGCGCCGACGGCGCAGCATCCGAGAATGATAGCAATTGCCAAATGCATAGTTAATTCCTGACCTTTCTGTTTTCAGCTTTCAGCTGATGCTTTTTTCTTTTCGGCGAGGCGGGCGCGTTTTTTCGCCATTCTCGCTTCGTATTTTTCCTCCGGGAAGCCGTTCGTCACGTACATCATAGTCAGCAGGGCGAATATATACGCCTGAATGAGACCGCTGAATATGTCGAAATAGAGCGACAGAACGGCGGGGATCCCGACCCGGAACAGAGGTATCTGTGACAGCACGCCGGGGAGAGACCCGAGCACGACGTGAGACAGACCTCCGAGCGCCGAGGCGAGAAGCGTTGATATGACTCCTCCCGACATCACGTTTCCGTAATGACGGAGCGACATCGACACGGGGGTGGCGAATTCGCTTATCACGTTCATCGGGGTGAAGAGCACGATGGGTTCGGTGTAGCTCTTAAGGTAGTTTCCGACGCCTCCTTTGAGCTTGTAGTGAGTTATCAGGGCGAAGCATACGATCGCCCAGCCGCCGATGATGCTCAGATCGGACGTCGGTGCGTACAGCCCGAGCAGACTCGACAGACTCGAGAAAGCCGAAATTCCCATGACCGCGGCGACAAACGGGGCAAACCCGGCAAAACGCTCTCCCATGTTTTCTCTGACGAGTCCGCCGCATTTCTCGACTATCCATTCGGCGAGAAGCTGGCGTTTTGACGGATTTCTGACCGACAGTTTTCTCGTCAGGAACAGACTGAGAAACAAAAGGCACAGCACGACCGCAGCCGATACCGCCGTCGCCTCTGTCAGATAAAGAGGCTGGAGCGGCATATCGATGACGGCGTAAATCCTCGCGCCTCCGATCTCGATCCCGTCGGGCGGCGTGTCGAACAGCACTTTGAGAGCCATGCATCCGACAAACGGGAGTATCATCCCGATTATGAGGAGGACGTCGATAAATCTGTCCGCAAAGCGGTTATTCTGTTTTGCTTGCGTTTTCTCCGCCTCCCTTCGCCTGTTTTTTCAGCATTATCTGCCGTATTATCACCGATAAACGGGGGAAGACTATCGGAATGAGCGTCGCCCAGGGGTTCGTTCCCGCAAGCCCTATCGCAAGGCCGAGGAGCGCGAAACAGAGCAGCAGCCGCAGTCCCATCGAGGCGTTCATCATTGTCTTCCGCTTTTTGTCGTCGTCGTATTTTACGGATCTCTGTACCGTCAGGCACATGAGAAAGAAATTGAGCAGAGAGACGGCGAATCCGACAAGCCCGCCCGAGAGAACGCCGAGATCAAATCTTCCGAGCGCAAGAAAGACCGCGAACATTATCGCGGTCATTACCGCCTCCGCTCCGGCGAGGAACAGAGTCTCTTTTTTTACTGCGGGATCAAGCTCGAACATCGCAAATCCTCAGGATAATAATTACCCTATATTATACCACAATAAGGCGCGCCGGTCAATACTGCGGGGCAAAAAAACCGGATCGCCGCGCTCTTTCGCCGCCCGGCGCAAAAAAATCTGTTCGAAAAAAATTTTTTCAAAAATCATAAGGAATAGTGTCTCCGCCGTACGTATAATATATGGGTGTCGTGAAGTCACCCGAAAAATAAAAGACGGAAGTTCATACATTCTGTCTTATGGAGGAAATTCAGACGCTTGTAAAAATGTCTGTACTCATGAGCTTGGCCATGCTGTTGGTTTCTTTGGACATTCGAGCTCTTCATCAGCCGTTATGTATTATGCCAGTCACGATGGTTTTACGTTAAAAACCGCTGAAAAAGCGCATTTACAACAGATATACAATAACAATTAAGGAGAAATGAGTAATGAAAAGATTGTTCAGCTTGGTTGCCTCAATATTAATTCTTTTGGCTTTTGCGTCTTGCAGTAAACCACAAGAGATTATGGAAGTTCAGGGGGAAGCACTGGTGATTCCTATGACTTTTGAAGAAATCGTATCCGCGGCAACTCATATAGTGGTTGCAGAGTTCACGGGGGATATAGAGGTTTCTCCCGAAGGATTTTACAGCTATCTGAAGTTCAGACCAGTTTCGTTAATTAAAGGGAGCGTTTCAGATGAACTCATATCGGTAAGTTGCTTCAACGGATCGTATCAGATGATTGACGGAACAGATGCTCACATTTCATATTCGGGCAGAGCCTATTCAACCAGTTATCAGTCTGGTGAACAATATCTTCTTATTCTTGAAAAACATGTTATGGTTTTTTATGATTGCGACAGATATATACCCATCGGAGGTATTTTTATTCCTAAGACTCACACGGTAAATGCATCAATGTACGGCAAGAGGCTTTCAGAGTATGATGAAGACAAAACAGAAGAGAATAGTAATTTCAATCATTACTGTGAGCGAATTAAGAAACTGGTGGAGAACGATACGTCGGAAAAGACTGATCACTTGGGTGTTGATTTTATTAAATCGGATTCTCTTAACGACATCGTTCCGCAGAGCGATTATATTTTCCGCGTGACCGTTCTTGATAAGAAGGGAGACTACCCCGACGCAAATAATTCAGGATATAACTGCAGGGTCGATGAGCAGATAAAAGGGAGTACAACCGAGACGATAATCGACGTTCATGCATTCCCTGATTCACTGCAAGTCGGAGAGCAGTATCTTATGTTCCTAACATTAGTAGGACCTGAAGGAAGCAGAATGTTCCATATTTCATCCAAAAACGGAAGCGTCTATCCGGCGTCGGACACGGCGATAAGAGATCAGGTCGACCGGATCCTCTCACAGGAAAACTGACATATAAAGCAGCCGGCGCGGGGTATTCCGCGCCGGTTCTTTTGATTATTGTGATATTGTAATCGCGTATAAACTCAAAACGAATTAATCTCAGGCCTGTTGCGCTTCATATCCGCTGGCGATGTGAGCGGTCGTTATTATTCCGTTCTGAGCGCCTCGACCGGATCCTTTCTGGAAGCCGATCTCGACGGTATGAGCCCGGCAATGACAGTCAGCAACACGCTGAGAAGAACAAGGATCGCTGCGGCTCCGACGGGAAGCTGAGCCGACAGGTAGGGAATCCCGGTGAAATGATGAAGCAGGGCGTTTATCGGTACGATAAGAATGAGAGTGACAGCTATGCCGAGCAGACCGGCGAACAGACCGATAACGAGAGTTTCGGCGTTGAACACCCTCGCGATGTCGCCCTTCGAGGCTCCGATCGCACGGAGGATGCCGATCTCTTTCGTCCGCTCGAGAACCGAAATGTTTGTGATAACTCCTATCATTATAGATGAGACGACGAGCGAGATGCCGACAAAGGCGATAAGAACGTATGAGATCGCGTCTATCACCGTGGAAACGGAGGACATGAGGAGCTTAACGTAGTCCGTCATGCGGATCACGTTTTCCTCGTCCACCGAGGCGTTGTATTCTTCGACGAGCTCGCTTATTCTGTTCTTATCGGCAAACGACGACGCATAGATGGTTATCGCTGAGGGCTCGTTTCTGTCGACGTAGCCGAGGGCGGCAAGGTTTTTTTCATAGGTCGAGTCGGAAAGCTTTCCCGCGAAATATTCGTCGTAAATCGCGTCAAGTCTGTCGTCGCTTATTTTTTCGGGGTCGAGCATCGCGGAAAGCTCCGCGTCGCTCTTTCCGGAAAGGGATTCGTTTATTTCATATGCGTAGGCCTCTTTTACCGAAGCCGCTATATCTTCTCTTATAAGGGCGGCTATGTCGTCGTCGCTCATTCTGTCGAAATACGATTTTACGGTCTCGGGATCGGAATCGCCCATCATTCCCGAGTATTTTATCGTGATTCTGGATATAAGTGCGTCGCGGCCCATCGCCCTTATCGCCTGATCGACCGCGCCGTCAACGTAATCCTTGTCCGGGTCTGAGGCAAGCCGTACGTAAAGCGCGGCTTTTTCATGCTCCGGCATCTCGGCGATGCGGCGGCGCGCCTCATCGAGCCGTCCCTTGCCGAGGTTTCCGTCCGACGGGAAGCTCAGCCCGGTTATCGCGTCGGTGAGCGGATCGGAGATCTGTGCCTTGACGAGACTGTGTTCTTCGGTCGCCGAAATGACGTATTCGGCGAGTTCGTTCGTGTATCCGATGGAGCCGTTCAGCATGCTGTAAAGCGCGTTGTCGTTAGGCCGGATAATGCCGCTTATCCTTATCTCGGTATATTTGTCGGGGTCGCTCCAGAGCAGCGCGAGCCCGGACTGGGTAGCCGAAAGATCGGTGTAAGTCCCGTCGGAGTTCTCTCTGTAATAATCAGGGGAGAGAATGAGGCGGAACGTCCTTGACAGGAGTTCCTCATAGCTGAAACGTGTGATGCCGACCTCGATCTCCTCACCCTTAACGGCCGCCTGGACTATCTCGTTGAACTCCTCCGAGGATTTCAGCCCGAGGGAGTAGAGAACAAAATCGCTCAGTTCGTTTCGCCCGTTCAGTATAAGAACGACGTCGTTTTTCGCTTTCGGCCATTCTCCCGCGACGAGGTCGTACTGACCGGTTATCAGATCGCTGACGAGCGCGCCGTCCTTCCCGGGGAGCATACGCTCCCACACCGTGAGCGAGGATGACATTGAAGTCAGCATCGAGGAATATGCTCCGCCGACGGACACTCCCATCGCTTCGTACATCCGCCTTATGACGGTCTCAGAGTCGGATCGGACGATCTCGCCGGACGGCGTCTTGTAGTACAGGTTCATGACTATCGGATAATCGTAGGTGACTGCCGAGGCGGCTTTATTGAACTCATCGCTCGATTCTATATATTTCTTGAACGCGTTTACATTGTTTTTTGACGACGTGACGGACGTCATTGCCTTGAACAGCGAGGCCATTCCCGACCGGTTGTAAACGTATCCGTCCTCGCGCGGAACGGAGGAGTTTTCGCTGCGCTGATCCTGAAACGACGCGAGAAGTGACGTCATATCGACGGTCTCGGCGTTTATGGTCAGCGGATATTTCGTGAGGGTGTCCTCCTGGATCTTGTCGATAAATCTGTTTACCCCCTGTGAAACAGACAAAATGAGCGCTATGCCGATTATTCCTATGGACCCGGCAAAACCTGTCATTATCGTCCTGCCCTTTTTTGTCAGCAGGTTTTTCATGGACAGCCCGAGCGCCGTGAAAAAGCTCATGGAGCGGTTTTTCTTTGACTTCTCGGCGCTCCCTCCGGTATCTCCCCGGCACGGGTCGCTGTCGGAGATAATCTCCCCGTCGCTCAGACGTATGATGCGCGTCGCGTATTGTTCGGCGAGATCGGGGTTGTGCGTGACCATGATCACAAGACGGTCTTCCGAGATTTTTTTAAGTATGTCCATGACCTGGACGGAGGTCTCGGAATCCAGCGCTCCGGTCGGCTCGTCGGCGAGAAGTATCTCGGGGTCGTTGACTATCGCACGGGCGATCGCGACCCGCTGCATCTGCCCGCCCGAGAGCTGGCTCGGTTTCTTTTTCGCCTGATCACCGAGACCGACTTTACCGAGCGCCTCGACGGCGCGGCGGCGGCGTTCCTCGCGGCCGACGCCCGAGAGAGTGAGCGCGAGCTCGACGTTTTCAAGAACCGTCTGATGCGGTATGAGGTTATAACTCTGAAATACAAAACCGACGGAGTGGTTTCGATAAGTGTCCCAGTCGCGATCGGAAAAATCTTTCGTAGAAACGCCGTTTATCGTCAGGACGCCCTCGTCCGCGTGATCAAGGCCGCCTATTATGTTCAGGAGCGTAGTTTTCCCGCAGCCGGAGTGGCCGAGCACGGCGACAAACTCGCAGTCGCGGAATTCCGTCGATACGCCCTTGAGCGCCGCTACCTTTGTTCCGCCGGCTTTATATATTTTTTTGATACCATCAAGTCTGAGCATTGTGTAATCCCTTTCATAACGTATTATTATGCCATATAAGGGGCGTCTAATTGTTGACCCGGAAAAAATTATTTATTAATGAATTGAAAACATGCAGAACAGGTGATGAGTTACGAAAAAGTTTACGAATGCTCTTCCCGAAGTTCATAATTATCCGCTATAATCTTGTCATCGTCATGCGAGGAGTAGTTATTCTTGAACAAAGTCAGATCGTTTTTCGGGCGGCTTTTTTCCGGATGTTACGGAATAGACGACCTCGGAAGACTGAATCTCTGGATGATTGCGCTGTTCTGCCTTCTTCAGTGCGTCGGGTACGTCGCCGGGTCGATGTTCCTTGTCTGGTTTTCGAGGGCGGTTTATATCATCCTTGCCGCGGTCTTCTTTTTTCGGCTTCTGTCAAAAAACGCGGTCAGAAGAAGGTCCGAAAACAACAAATATCTGAAACTTGTCAGAAAAATAAAGGACGGCGCCGTGCTTCTGAAAAACCGGATACGCGACCGGAGGACGCACGTCTACAGAAAGTGTCCCGAATGCGCCGCCACGCTCAGACTGAAGAGAATAAAGGGCGTTCACCGCGCCGCCTGCCCGCGCTGCGGACACAGTTTTGAGGTTATCGTAAAATAGGTTTTTTCTCCTTTTCTCCTTTTTTGAAAATCGCCTCCCCGGTTTCGGGGAGGCGATTTTTATGAAGGCGGTGAATTATACTATCAAGTGCAACAGCAAAAAAAGAATTGAAGATCATACGGATCTCTGGTAGAATAGAGTCACGACACACCAAGCTACAAAGGAGAGATCCGTATGAACTACACACATCTTACCATAGAAGAGAGGAT
>JAFTDQ010000116.1 GCA_017454075.1 Clostridia bacterium | reverse complement strand
GGCGCTCAGGTCGCTCCCCAGCGTTGCCCTATCCTCCGCCGCGGCAAAAGCACTCAAATTATACCACGCATTCCCAATTTTGAAAAGGAGAACCGTATAATTGAATTCTCTTGCTGGGGGACTATTTAATTATACCAGACAGAAATGGCAATACGCGGAATAGTAAAAGACCCCGATCCCATCCTGAGGAAAAAAAGCCGGGAAGTCACCGAAATGACGCCGAGGATAAGACGGCTTATCGGCGACATGACGGATACGCTTCACAAGGCGGCCGGGGCGGGACTCGCGGCGGTTCAGGTCGGCGTCCTCCGCCGTATAGTTATAATCGAAACGGAACAGGGCAACCCGATCACTATGATAAATCCGGTGATAACGGCCCGCTCGGAAGAGACTCAGACCTACGTTGAGGGCTGTCTTTCCATACCCGACGTCTGGGGAGAAACGATAAGACCCGCGAAGGTCACTGTCAGATATCTCGATCCCGAAATGAACGAAAAGGTCCTTGAAGCCGAGGGATTCACCGCCCAGGCTGTATGCCACGAGCTTGAACACCTTGACGGGATACTGTATACTGACAAGGTCACCCGCATGCTCGACCCGGAGGAGCTTGAAAATGGCAGATAATAAGACGAGGGTGCTCTTTATGGGCACCCCCGATTTTGCGGAGGCCTCGCTGAAAGCGCTTTACGAGACCGGCCTTTATGATATCTCGGTAGTGACTCAGCCGGAGAAACCGCGCGGACGCGGATACGGCATGGCCGAATCAGACGTAAAGAAATACGCCCTGTCGGTCGGACTTCCCGTATATCAGCCCGAAAAGCTGCGTGACGGCTCTTTTGAGGCGACGCTCTCGGAAATTGACCCCGAAGTCATAGTTGTGGCCGCATACGGAAAGATACTGCCGGGATATATACTCGATTATCCGCCCCACGGATGCGTGAACGTTCACGGCTCGCTCCTTCCCGAATACCGGGGAGCCGCGCCGATTCAGCGCGCGATCATAGACGGCAGGAAAAAGACCGGAATCACCATAATGAAAATGGACGCCGGGCTCGACACCGGCGACGTTCTCTTCACAAAAGAAGTCGAAATATCCGACAGCGACGACGCCGGTTCTCTCTTTGAAAAAATGGCGGCCGCGGGGGCGGATCTTATAAAAAACCGTCTCCCGCTCATTCTGAAGGGCGAGATCTCCCCGATAAAGCAGGATGATTCGCGCGCCACGTACGCTCCGAAAATAGAGAAAAGCGAATGCGTGATCGACTTCACAAAGCCGGCCGGCGATATCGCGTGCCTTATAAGGGGTCTCTCCCCCGCCCCGCTCGCCTCTTTCAGACGGGCCGACGGAACTCAGATAAAAATCAACGAGGCGGAGGTCTCGGGCGAAGTTTCCGATGTTCCCGCCGGCACCGTCATACAGGACGGTGACAAAATGGAGATCGTATGCGGCGACGGCCGCGCGATCGCCCCGCTGTCGGTCACTCCATCGGGAAAGCGTAAAATGACTGCGGCAGAATATTTAAGAGGCCACAGGATACCCGACGGGGGCGAACCGGTTCTTCGCGATGGACAGTGATAAGATCCGCGTCTCCCCGAGGGATGCCGCGCTTTCATCTCTTATCGGGATTTACTTCCGCGGACGGTATTCAAATATCGAAACCGACACGGTAATAAAAAAGACCGGCATTTCCGGTCAGGACAAAAAGCTCTATACGGCGCTCGTCTTCCGTACCGTCGAAAAGACCGTCACGTCGGATTACGTGATTTCCCTGTTTTCGACAAGAGCCCCGGCGGACGTTGAGCCGGCTGCGCTCGCCGCGCTGCGCCTCGGGATCACTCAGATCCTGTTCATGGACGGGATCAGAGACCACGCGGCGTGCTACGAGACCGTGGAAGCTCTGAAAAAAACGCCCGGAAGGAAAGCCGCGGGATTTGTAAACGCGGTGCTCCGTTCTGTGATCCGGTCAAGGGACGCAATCCGATATCCGTCGGAAGGAGATCCGCGATATCTTTCGGTCAGATATTCCGTCTCCGAAAGCATCGCCGCGATACTGAAAAGAGATTTCGGACCGGACGCCGAAAAAATACTGAGATCGCTTGAGGGCGCGCCGGCGACGGCGATCAGAGTGAACACCTTGAAGACCGACGAAACTCAGGTCCGGGCGCTCACGGGAGGACAGCCGGTGAGCGACGCGCCGCAAGCGCTTATTCTTCCTTCGGGCTCTGTCCCCGGCGAAACCACGGGATTTCCGGACGGACTTTTCTTCGTTCAGGACGTATCGTCGCAGCTGTGCGTTTCTGCGCTCGGCGCCCGTCCGGGGATGACCGTCGTCGACTGCTGCTCCGCACCGGGCGGCAAGGCGTTCGGCGCCGCCGCAGATATGGAAGGCGCAGGACGGGTTATATGCCTCGATATTCACGAAAACAAGCTCTCGCTTATCAGAAACGGAGCCGAAAGACTCGGAATATCAATTATTGAGACGGCGGTATGCGACGGAAAGACGGGCGATCCTTCGCTTGACGGGATCGCCGACCGCGTAATCTGCGACGTCCCGTGCTCGGGTCTCGGGGTGATATCAAAAAAGCCGGAAATCCGGCTCAGAGATATGTCATCGACCGGAGATCTCAACCGCACTCAGCTTGCTGTTCTCACCCGCGCGTCGCGTTATCTTAAGCCCGAGGGGAGACTCGTTTACTCGACGTGTACCCTGAACAGCTCGGAAAACGGAGACGTAGTGCGCAGATTTCTCGCTGAAAACGTCGGATTTACGTCCGTCAGCGAAACGACGGTGCGTCCCGGTCCTGACCGCGACGGATTTTATTTTGCGGTGATAGAAAGGAAAAAGCAATAAAATGAAAAAAACTGCCGCTGTAATAATTGCCTTATCATCCATGTTTTCCCTTTTCTCTTGCGCTCATTACAGAATGCCCGACCCGGCGCCGGCCGCTAGTGACAGAACGGCGGAAACCTCGTCCCGGGTCACGGAAGCTCCGGACTCCGCTCCCGCCGAATCATCGCCAGCCGCCGTAACCGACGTCATATCGGAAACCGAAGGCGCGACCTCATTCTTTGAATCGGAGACCGCGACGGAGACCGAAACCGAAAAGGAGCCGGAAACGACCGCTCCCCCCGTCGTCACCGAGAAAAAGCCCGAGGTTACAGGACCGAACGGCGAAAAGCCGGCCGTCGTCGACGGAGACTACGTATACTTTACCGACGTGAGCAAATATCTCCCGTACATCACGGTAAACGACAAAGAGCATCTTATCCTTGTCAACAGAGATCACCCGGTCCCGGATGATTACGTCCCCGAAAACATGGTGAAGATAACGGACGGCAAAACGCAGTACACAAAAAACGTCTCGATAAGAAACGAAACGTCTTATCTTGAAAAATACGCCGCGATGGCGTATCTCGCCGTCATGCAGGAAATGAAGCACTTCGGTATTACGAACACAAAGGGACAGTCCTGTTTCAGATCGTATCAGCTTCAGTACAACCTCTATAACAAGTATATAAAAAACGAAAAAAAAGCGCATCCGAAATGGACGGATGAACAGGTCATCGCCGAAGTCAACACTTATTCGGCGATTCCCGGGACGAGCGAGCATCACACCGGCCTGGCTCTCGACTTTTCTCCCATATCGAATTCTTTTGCCAAATCGGCCGCTTATAGGTTCCTCAGCGAGAACGGCTATAAATTCGGCTTTATCCTGAGATATTCAAAGGGAATGTCGGAAATCACGGGATACATGTATGAGCCGTGGCACTGGAGATTCGTCGGGAGGGAGGCCGCCACATATATCTATGAACACGGTCTTACGCTCGAGGAATACACGGACCTCATGGGAGGGCAGTCGGATTTTTCATATCACGCGCCGGAAGAATCCGTCAAGGAATAAACAGTACGCATAAAGAAAAAAGCAGGAAAATGCAAGGTGCTATAAAAGGACAGTAAATAAAAACCGGTTGAGGCAAGGATAGCTGATCCTTATTCCAGCCGGTTTTTTGTCGCATACCTCTGCAAGCAGGACGTTTGTGTGCCAAACGTCAAAAGAGTGAAATCTTTTGCCTGACGGCAAAAGGTGAAATCTTCGGGCGCTGCCCTCAGGTGAAATCGAACGCGGACGCGTTCGGTGAAATGAAATCCACCCACGGGAACCCCCAACGCTCACAAGTTCGCGTCTGGGAACCCCTCAACCCGCCGTCGAGGCGATTTCACTGCCCGAAGGGCAATTTCACCGCCGCAGGCGATTTCACCCACCCCGCAGGAGTGGATTTCGTTGCCGACTGTCCTTTGGGACAGTCGGCTAACCTCCTGCTTTTTTATATTCCGGTTTTTTCCCTGAACACGGCAAGCGCGCGGCGCGCACGGAATGCAATTTCTTCCTTTTCCTGTCCGCTCACGTCCCGGAGAACCCTTTTTTTCGGGAGTCCCCAGATGTCGAAAAAGCGCGGACCGATCCATTCGCAATCCGAGCACGTCTCAAAAAGGCCCTGAATAACAGACAGGCAGGCGCGTTTCGGTTTCATGAAAATCAGCTTCATGGGGTTCTTTATGACCGCAAAAAGCCATTTCGGATAATGGGCCGTTATCCCGGTAAACGATATCCCCGGATGGGCGACGGAGAGCGCAGCTCCTTTTTCCTCGCCGAAAAGGTCGTAAAGCGAGAACATCAGATATCTCTTCGAATTCCCGTATACCTTTGCAGAACTCTTTTGGCCTGAAAAATCGACGTCGTCCGGTCGCGTCTTTGAGTATCTGTAGGCGACGCTCCCGACAGCCACTACCCTACCACGGGTTTCCGAAAGGACCGGAAGCAGTTCGTTCACGAGATAGTAGTGCGAAAGGAAATTCGTCTGGAAAACGTTGTCGAATCCGCCCTCGCAGGTAAACCTCGGGACTGCGTATACGGCTCCGTTGAGGATCAGATTATCGGGTCTAATTATCTTCAGCCCGTCCGCCGCGCTTTTCAGCGATACCGGTGACGTCAGATCGGTATTTATCGTCGTGACGCCGATACCGTAATCACGTATCAGTTCGCGGGCGTGCTCTCCGGAGCGCTCAGCGTTCCTGTCGAGAAGTATCAGATCTCCACCGAGCCGCGCGATATAACGGCAGATCTCCCTGCCGAGCCCGCCGGTGCTCCCGGTTATCGCCGTTTTCGTCCCGGAAAGGGACGCGGCGTGCTTTTTTATCCAGGTATCAGAACGCATATTCCGCAAAAAGCCGACCGAGTTTTATGACGCTGTCTGAATCGTAATGCGCGATATCAGGAACATCCCGCGGCTCGTTTTTCGTCGTCAGCCCCGCACCTATCGTATCGATAAAACGGCGGTCGCTGCTCTGAGCGGCGTAGATACGCTTCGCCTCGTTGATTTTTTCATAGTTTTCCCAGACCTCGCTAATCCCCGCGTCAACGTAAACACAGCCGTCAAAATATCCGGGGAACTCATTTGCAAGGTCTTTTAGCAGGGCGTCATAAAGTTCTATGTATCCGTCGACCCGGCCGACCACGGCATCGGTTTCGCCCTGCATCCAGAAAAACGCCTCGATCTCCGGCTTATATCCTTCCGATTCAAGAGTCTCAAAACTTTTTTTGAGAAGTTCCGCAAGCTCATTGTAGCACCAGCCGTAACTGCGTTCGCCTCCGGTCAGGAAGCCGTCTTCATAACGCGAGTCCGGGTCGTAGAGACCCGGCCCCCCGGATGGCGAAAGCCAGTCGCGGAAAAGCGACATCCCGCCGAAGGCGCATTTGACTATAAAAAACGTCTGACCGGGGTATCTCTCGTCGAGCAGATCGGCGACGCCGACCTCGGGGCCGAAAGTGTCCCTCCCGAACTCCGCGCATCCGATCTTTGTCGGAACGAACCCGCTGCTTCTTATATTGTGGGAAACGTAGATGAGTTTTACGTTTTCGAATCCCTCGCGCCACTTTTTTATTTCATCACGTCCGAAATGGCCGCTCAGATATTCCGCGTGTCCCACGCCGACGGCGTTTGACTGTCCCGCCAGGACAAAAACTCTTGCTTTCTTCATCCCGTTCAGATCCTTTCCCGGCCGTCCGGAGCCGGCGCTTTCTTCTGTTTTATCATAAGTGATCTCATCATTGACGCCCGAGGGCGCGCTTTTTTCCAGCGTAAAAGTCAATATCAGGGCTGCCGCGGAGGCGATGACAAGCGCCAGAGCGGCGAAGAGGGCCGGGCGCCGCTTCATTTGTTATAGTAGTTGACAAGACATCCGGAGAGTATCGTCTCGCGCTCGGGTTCCGTGAGCGACGGCATGACGAGTCTGACGGTCCTCCTGCTCTCTCCGCTGACGACGGTCGCGTCGACCTCCGGCAGTTTTCCTGTCAAAGCCGCGCGTATATCCCGGATAAAAATATAGTCTCCGACAGAAAGACCCGGATCGCCGTTTACGGTGAACGGTATCATTCCCCAGTTTATAAGATTCGAGCGATAGCGTTTCGTCGCATATTCGACTGCGATATTCGCGGCGCCGCCGAGGACTCTCTGACACGAGGCCGCCTGCTCGCGCGCCGACCCGTCTCCGGGCTTCGTCGCATATATGACAGATCCGCGGGTAAGGCGTTCGGGGTCGAGAAACTCAAAACCCGGTATATCCTCATTTCCTGCGGCCTTTGCGCGTGAAACGTAGCCGGGATCTCTCCGTGAAAGGGTGAATTCGGCGAGCTTATAAGGGTTTGAGCGGTACGACGAGGTCTCCCCCGAGGGGATAAGCTCGTCCGTCGTCGTGACGGGGTCGTTTATGACCGAGCAGACTTTGAGAAGAAGATCATCCTTCAGCGGTTCGATCTTCGGCCAGTCTGCAATGTTTGGACCGTATATCAGTTCGGTGTCGGGCATTGCTTTGCCGAAACCGTCGTAAACCTTGGCGTCATAAGACGAACTGTCAAAACGGTATTCGGGAACCGAAAGCCCGGCGCCTGTCTCGTCGCCTCCCGTTAGTACGCCTCCGTTTGCGGCGGTTGCGGCGATCGTCCTCGCGTCGGCGAGCGCAACGAAGGCCTCCTGCCCGTCGCCGGGTTTCGAGCCCTCGCGGTTCGGGAAGTTTCTCGTGGTATGGCGAAGACTGAGACAGCCGTTGCCCGGCACGTCCCCCGCCCCGAAGCAAGGTCCGCAGAACGCCGTTTTGAGTATCGCGCCGGCCGAAATCAGTCCCTCAGCCGTTCCGTCCCGGATAATCTGTCCGAGGACCGGCTGGCTCGCCGGATAGACCGAAAGGGTGAAATCCCTGAGATCGGCGCCGCGGGAAAGAATATCCTTCGCCGCAACGAGATTTTCGTAAATGCCGCCTGCACATCCCGCTATAATTCCCTGCTCCGCCCTTATCTTTCCGTCACTGCCGATCTTTGAGAGCAGCGCCGGCGCCTTTTCAGACAGAACAAGGCGAGGATTTTCTTTGAGCTCGCGGACCGTGACGGCGTTTGACGGATGAAACGGGAGGGCGATCATGGACTCAATTGACGAGAGGTCTATCTCGACCAGCGCGTCGTAAACGGCTCCTTCGTCCGGGCTGAGTTCACGGTACGCCTCCGGTCTGCCGTGAGTCTCAAAATACTCTTTAACTTTTTCATCGGTTTTCCATACGGAGGAAAGACAGGCGGTCTCCGTCGTCATGACGTCGATCCCGTTCCTGAACTCTACCGACAGATTAGAAATCCCGTCTCCGACGAACTCAAGAATCTTGTTTTTTACGATACCCGAGGCGAAAACCGCTCCGATAAGAGCGATCGCGACGTCGTGAGGTCCGATCCCGTTCCGCGGACTGCCTGTCAGTTTCACGGCAACGATCCCCGGCCTTTTTATATCGTACGTGCGCCGGAGCAGCTGCTTGACGAGCTCGGGACCGCCCTCTCCGATGCCGAGCGTGCCGAGCGCTCCGTAGCGCGTATGGCTGTCGGAACCGAGTATCATCCCTCCGCAGAAGGCATATCTCTCACGCATGAAAGAGTGAATGACCGCCTGATGGGCCGGCACGTAGATCCCGCCGTATTTTTTCGCGGCGGAAAGGCCGAAAAGATGATCGTCCTCGTTTATTGTTCCCCCGACGGCGCAGAGACTGTTGTGACAGTTTGTCAGAACGTAGGGAACGGGAAACTCTTTCAGCCCGCCTGCCCTCGCCGTCTGTATTATCCCGACGTACGTGATATCGTGGGACGCGAGCGCGTCAAACTTTATCCTGAGATCCTCGCCGGTCCCGGAGTTGTGACCGGAAAGAATCTTTTCCGCAATTGTTTTCCCGGTTTTTCCGCTGTAACCGTCCGCCGGAACAAAGGAGTCCCCGGAAAGACGAACGCATTTTTCCGCAGTTATCTTAATCATATTGTGCCTCAGAAAAGTAAAACGGGGCGGTCCCGAAGGACGCCCCGGTGATTGACGATTTATTCAGCCGCCGCGAGAGTCGTGACCGCCGAACTGTCCGCCGCGTCGTCGACCGGCTCCGTTGCCTTCTCGGTATCGGCCACGGTTTCGGAAGTGGCTTCGGAGGTCGAGATGTCCTTTATCGGCTCAAGATCCGAGTCCTTCTGAGCGATAAAGGAAACAAGCACTATCAGAGTAAACAGGACGGCGACGACCGCGGTCACCTTTTCAAGGATCTTGTCGGCCGCTTTCGCCTTGTTTTTCCCGTAATATGAGTCTGTTTTTCCGCCGCCGGCTATAGCGCTCGAAAGCGATTTGTCTTTTCCGGACTGGAGAAGAACCACGGCGATAAGCGCAAGCGCGGCGATTATCAGAATTATACCGAAAACTATTTTAAGAGCTCCCATTTTATATCAATAACCCTCTTTATCTGTCAATAAGAATTGTCTGTCGTTGTCGCGCCGCAGCGCGGGTCTATAATTATATCACGCCCCGCCGAAAAAAGCAAGCGAAAAATACGCTTTTTTTCAAAAAACCAATTATTTTTTTTCGACAAGGAAGAAAAAGGGCGAGGTCGGGGAGTTAACTATGCGGAATTTGCTCACGCATATCTCCCTCCTGTCGAGACCGGCAAAGAATTCATCGAGCATTTTTCCCTCAAGCGTGCCTTCCTCGTGACCGGGATAGACCGCGATAAGCAGTCCGCCGTCCGGCCCGAGAAGTTCGAGCGCCGCCGTGACCGCCGCCATAGTCGACGGCCTCATCGTGGTGATTTTTCTGTCGCTTCCGGGAAGGTATCCGAGGTTGAACATCCCGGCGCATATCTTTTCCCCGACGTAATTCCTGACGTTCGAGTGCGAGTCGCATATGAGCTCGCAGTTTTTTCTCCCGTGCTCTTCAAGCCGTGCGCGGGTGTTTTCAATCGCCTGCGGCTGTATGTCAAAGGCATAAACGTGTCCGTCGTCCCCGACGGCCTCCGACAGCCAGAGCGTGTCGTGACCGTTTCCCATCGTGAAATCTACTGCGACGCCGCCCTTTTTCACGTGCGGGAGAAGAAGACTCTTTTCAAGGTCGATGAGATCGATCATTTTCCCGTGTCGAGATAAGGCAGATACGCCCTCATGTAAATAACGCCCGATATTACGGCCAGCACGGCCGAAACGGCGAGCAGCGCCATCGTCGGTATATACATAGTGTTGATATTCGTGATCTTTATGAAAAGCGGTTCGACTATCGCGACGTGAAGCGCGATCATCTGCATGGTGGTTTTGGCTTTACCCCATTTATTGGCCGCGACGTCGACCTTTCCCATAATAACGGCGCGGATAGAGGTTATCCCAATTTCCCGCACGAAAATCAGGAAAGCGCACCAGAAGATCACGCTTGACGCGACGGGCTCCGTCCTGCGGGCAAGGACCAGGGAGAACATCGTCCCGAGTACAAGCATCTTGTCGGCGACCGGATCGATGAATTTTCCGAAATCCGTTACAAGTCCGCGCTTCCGCGCTATTTTACCGTCGAACATGTCGGTAAGCGACGCCGCCGTGAAAAGCAGAAGCGCCGTTATCGGAGTGACTATATCTCCGAAAACGGGATATATTATGAGCACCATACAAACCGGAGCCAGTATGATCCTTGCGATTGAAAGTCTGTTTGGAAGATTCATTCCAGTCTCCTCCGTTATTTTGTGATCTCGCCGATGAGATCGTAGTCTTCGGCGTCGGTCACCATGATCTTGACAAAATCACCCGGCAGAGGCCAGAGAGCCGTCTGCCCGCGGACTCTGCCGCCGGTGAAATAGACCTTTCCGTCGATATCCGGCGCGTCCGCCTCGCTCCTGCCGTAGAATACCCCGGCCACGGGATCGTATCCTTCGCAAAGCACGCGAAGTTTCCTGCCGATTTTGCGGCGGTTCAGTTCCTCGTGTATGCCGAGCTGGATCTCCATTATGCGGTCGTATCTGTCCTGCTTGACCTGCTCGTCGATCTGGTCCGGGAAATCGTATGCCGGAGTGTCCTCCTCGCGCGAATACGTAAACGCGCCGAACCTGTCAAACCTCGCCTCGGTTATATAATCGCAAAGCTCGGAAAACTGTTCGTCGGTCTCGCCGGGGAAGCCGACGATCGCCGTCGTGCGGATCGTGATCCCTGGGACTCCTTCGCGGAGGCGCCGGACGGCGTCCTTTACCACGTCGGAATTGCCGTGACGGTTCATGCGCCGCAGAATATCGTCCGAGATGTGCTGGATCGGAAGATCTATGTATTTCAAAAGTCTGGGGTTGTCCCGGAACTCTGCTATGAGCTCGTCGGTAATCTTGTCGGGATAGCAGTACAAAACCCTGAACCACGGTATGGAGGTCTTTGCCGTAAGATCTCTTATCAGACGGGCGAGACTGTATTCGCCGTACAGATCGAAGCCGTAGCGCGACGTGTCCTGGGCGACTATGACGAGTTCTTTCGCCCCGAGCCTTTCAAGATCCCGGGCTTCGGCAACTACGTCATCGATCGGTCTCGAGCGGAATTTCCCGCGTATGCCGGGGATCGCGCAATACGTGCACCGGTTGTCGCAGCCTTCCGCTATCTTGATGTACGCCGAAAACTCCGGCTGGATGAGAAGACGGTCTCCGCCGAGCTTCAGTTCCTCGTTCGGTTTGCAGGAATAATATTTTTCACCCCGGGAGACCGCCTCGACCGCTTCGAGAATATCGTGGATTGATCCGGTCCCAAGCACGGCGTCGACCTCGGGGAGTTCCTTAAACACCTCTTCGCGATATCTTTCCGCAAGACATCCGCAGCAGATTATCCCCCTGAGCCCCCGGTTTTCCTTCAGCCAGGCAACGTCAAGTATGTTGTCGATCGCCTCTTTTTTCGCGCTTTCGATAAAAGCGCAGGTGTTGATTATTACAATATCGGCTTCGGTTTCCTCGGCGGTAATCTCATATCCCGCCGTGATAAGCTCGTGAAGCATCACCTCGGTGTCCGTCTGATTTTTCGGGCATCCGAGCGAAACGAATCCGATTACAGGTTTTTTCAAAAATCATCACCTCTTCCGGAAGTATTATAACTCATCATCCCGAAAAAGTCAATTTCCGGACAGCCGCCCGGCGAGTCGTACGGCCGCGAGGCCGTCCCGCGCATATCCGTCGGCACCTATAAGATCGGCGTATTCCTGAGTCAGAACGGCTCCGCCGACCATTATCCTGACGTGAGGAGCTTCTTTTTTCAGAAGTCTGACGGTCTCCTCCATTGACGGCAGAGTCGTCGTCATCAGCGCGCTGAGTCCGCAGAGATCCGCGCCCGTTTTTTTCACGGCGTCGAGGACGGCGCCCGGAGGGACGTCCTTTCCGAGATCGATGACCTCAAATCCGTGACTTTTCAGAAGCAGACCGACGATGTTCTTCCCGATGTCGTGCGCGTCTCCGCGCACGGTCGCGAGGACGATCTTTCCGGCGAATTTCTTTTCTTCGGATTTAAAACACGTCGAAAGAACGTCAAACACTCTGCTCGCCGCGTCGGCGCACGCAAGAAGCTGAGGCAGAAAAGCCTTTCCTTCGTCATAGTCCCTGCCGACGTCGTCGAGCGCCGGTATTACGGAACTGTTTATCGCACCTAGGGGATCGTTTTTCGCCTCATCGGCCGAAGCGAAGGCGACGGCGGCGTCCTTCATTCCGCGATAAACCGCGTCCCTCAGATTTTCGGCGGACCTTGTACCTGGGGCCGGCGCGGAATTCCCGAAACAGGCAACGTATTTTTCAAATCCGGGATCATATCCGTAAAGCGCGCGGTGCGAAAGAAACGCGTCTCTGATTTCTGGCACGGTGGGGTCGGCTATCGCCGCGCCGAGCCCGAGCGACAGCGCCGACGTCAGGAACGCGGCGTTGAGCTTTTCGCGGTGAGGCAGGCCGTAGGAAACGTTTGAAACGCCGAGAACCGTCCTCCCGCCGAGCTCGCCGCGGATTGCGCGGAGCGTAGTCAGAGTGACGTCGGCCGCCGACGGATCGGCCCCTACGGGGAGCGTCAGCGCGTCAAAAAATATATCGTCCCTGCCAATGCCGTATTTCCCGGCTTCCCGAAGTATCTTCCCGGCAATTTCTATTCTTCCGGAAGGGTCTGACGGGATGCCGTTTTCGTCAAGAAGCAGCGCGACGACAGCTCCGCCGTACTTTTTCACGAGCGGAAAAACGGCGTCCATGCTGTCTTTTCTGCCGTTGACGGAGTTTACGAGCGGTCTGCCGTTGTAAATCCTCATTGCGGCCGCGAGCGCCGCGGGACTTGACGAGTCGAGCTGAAGAGGCGCCGTGCAAGCCGCCTGCAGTTCCGTGACGCAGCGGACGAGATTTTCGGTTTCGTTAAGACCTGGTACCCCGACGTTTACGTCTATGACGTCGGCGCCGGCCTCGCACTGATCCACGCCCTCCGAGACCGCGTAGTCAAAATCGCCTTCGGTTATCGCCTTCCGCAGCGCTTTTTTACCTGTGGGATTGATGCGTTCGCCTATCAGGATCGGTCTTTTCCCGAGCTCGACGGAACGGCATCCCGAGCATACGACGTCAGGTTTTACGACCTGTCTGTCTGAGATTCTGACTTTTTTAAGCAGTTTTGAAAGTTCTTTTATATGTGAAGGCGTGGTCCCGCAGCAGCCGCCGACGGCAAACGCCCCCTTTTCGGCTGCCCGTGCCGCGGACGCCGCGAACTGTTCCGGTGTGACGTCATATACCGTTCTGCCGTCCCTGAACTGCGGCAGACCGGCGTTCGGTTTGAAAAACACCGGGGCGGCTGAATATTTCAGGTAAATCTCAAGCACGGGCATGAGCGCGTCCGGGCCGAACGAACAGTTTACCCCGAGCGCGTCCGCACCCAGCCCCGAAAGGGTCGCGACGACCGATTTCGGGTCGGCTCCCGTCATAAGACGGCCGTTTTCGGAATAAGCGCATGAAACGAAAACCGGGAGTGAGGTGCTCTCCTTCGCCGCAAGCAGCGCCGCCTTCGCCTCATAGAGATCGCTCATCGTCTCTATAACTATGAGATCGGCGCCGGCCGCCTCGCCGAGGCGGGCGGTCTCGGAAAAAACGCCCACGGCGTTTTCAAATTCCATGTCCCCGAGCGGGGCGAGAAGTCTTCCGAGCGGACCGATATCCAGGGCTGCGAGCCCGGTCTCCCCGCGACCTTTTTCGGCGGCCGCCTCGCGGGCTATACTTACCGCCGCAAAGATTATGTCTTTCAGTTCACCGGAGCCGTATCTGAGACTGTTTGCGCCGAACGTGTTGGTGAAAACGACGTCGGAACCGGCGTCAAAATACGCTCTGTGAATGTTTTTTATTGTTTCTCCGTCAGTAAGGCAGAGTCTTTCGGGATAATTCGTATGCGGAAGCCCGAGTTCTCCGAGCATCGTTCCCGTCGCTCCGTCGAGTACGAGCGGACGTCCTTTTCCGAATAATCCGTTTATGTCATTTTTAACCATTTTTACTGTTCCGACGCTTTCCGACTATCGCCGTCACCGATTTTGACGGAGACATTATCATTTTTTCGCTGAGAACTATCCCGATATTTTTACCGGGATTCAGAAAGTCAAAGATCTCACGCTGAAAAGACAGGGGAAGATCTCCGTATCCGGGGCTGAACCTCTGCTCGTATCCGTCTCCGAGTTTCGAGCAGAAAGCATCGCAGAGAGCTTCCACACGCTCGGCTCCGGCCGCGTGTACCAAAAGTGCGCGCAAAGGATCAAACCTTTCCGCGCGGGAAAGAATATCCGGTTCAAATCCCACGGTCGCCGCGAAAACAACGGCCGAACCGCAGTCCGCAAGCCGGCGGGACAGGGACCGCGAACGTGCCAGGGAAAAGCCGAAAAATACGTTTTCCCCGTCGGTTTCAACCGACGTTTCGGCAAAACAAATGCGGTAAACGAGTCCGGGAAGCAGGTCGTCAAGAACTCCGTCGAGGAGTTTCCCGACGTCGGGCCCTTCCCCCGCTCCGGCATATCTCAGTATTTCATCTTTATCGAGAGGCGGCTCGGGAAACGAGAGCACCGACACGCCTCGCGTTATACCGCCGCCGTTCATCGCCTGACGATTATATCCGAAAGATTGTTTATTATCTTTTCTGCTACGTCCGGTTTGTTCATCGTATAAACGTGGACATTTTTTATGCCGTTTGCAAAAAGATCTATGATCTGATCGCAGGCGTAGACGATCCCCGCCTGCTTCATCGCGCGCTCGTCGTGTCCGAAGCGGTCGACAAGCGACGCGAACCTCTGAGGCACGAAACAGCCGGAAAGTTCCTTCGCTCTTTTTACCTGTTTCGCGTTCGTGATGGGCATAATTCCCGGGAGGACCGGGACGGTTATCCCCGCTTCTCTCAGGCGGTAAAGAAAACTGTAAAAGGCGGAATTGTCGAAAAACATCTGGCTCGTCAGAAAATCGCAGCCGGCGTCGACCTTTTTCTTCAGGTTAATAATGTCTTCGCTGCTGTTTTCCGATTCGGGATGGACCTCGGGATAACAGGCGCCTCCGATACAGAATCCGCCCGAGCGGCGGAGTTCCGAGACGAGATCGCTCGCGTGCGGAAAATCCGTGAACGCCTGACCGTCGACCGGAGGGTCCCCGCGCAGGGCCATTACGTTCTCCACCCCGGCGCGGCGGATTTCACCGACCCGGTTTTCAAAGTCGGTCTTTGACACAGACACGCAGGTGAGGTGAGCGAGGGTCGGGACGCCCGTCCTTTCCCGTATCTTTTCTGCAAGCTCGAGGGTATACCGGCGGTTTCCGCCGCCCGCCCCGCATGTGACCGAGATAAAGGAAGGGCCGAGCTCGGCTATCCGTTCTGCAGCCGTAAAAACGTCCGTCATATCGCCTTCGGACCTCGGCGGGAATATTTCAAACGAAATCGAAGGATGATTCTTTTCAAGCGCTTCGGTGATCTTCATCATTTTATCTCGCTGATGTCGTAAGGCGTCGTCTGGTAAACGAAATAATTGAGCCAGTTCGAGTAGAGCAGATTCGCGCCGGATCTCCAGGTCACCATGGGTGTTTCGGTGTCGTCGTCGCCGGGATAATAATTTACCGGCACCGCGGTGTCGAGACCCGCCGCCCTGTCGCGGCGGTATTCGGCGTCAAGCGTGAACGCGTCGTACTCCGGATGTCCGGTAATAAATATCCTTCTTCCGCCCTCGGTCGAGATCGCATATACTCCGGCGACGGGCGACCCCGCGAGTATCTTCAGATCCGGGCAGGCTTCCACGTCCTCCCGCCTCACCTCGGTATACCTCGAATGAGGCGCGTTGAATACGTCGTCGAAGCCGCGGAAAAGGATCGAGCTCCTGCGCTCGACGGTGTGCTGAAACACTCCGAAAAGTTTCTTTTCAAGAGGGTATTTTTTGATTCCGTAATGGTAATAGAGCCCCGCCTGTGCGCCCCAGCAGATGTGAAGGGTGCTGTGGACGTGCGTCTTTGACCATTCCATTATTCCGCAAAGCTCATCCCAGTACTCGACGTCCTCGAAGGCAAGCTGCTCGACCGGCGCGCCGGTTATGACGAGCCCGTCGAAGTTCTCTTCCCTGACGTCGTCAAAGACCTTGTAAAACGAGAGGAGATGCTCCTCCGGGACGTTTTTCGATTTGTGCGACGCCGTGTGTATGAGTTCCGTCTCGACCTGAAGAGCCGTGTTTCCGAGAAGCCGGAGAAGCTGAGTCTCCGTGGCGATCTTCGTCGGCATGAGGTTGAGGATCGCTATCCTCAAAGGACGAATGTCCTGCGACGTGGCGCGGCTTTCGTCCATGACGAAGATATTCTCCCCTGTAAGCGTCCTGTATGCAGGCAGACCGTTCGGTATTTTTATCGGCATTTCCCCGTACTCCTTTCATATAAGAATAGATCCGTAAAAGTCAGATTGCGTCGAGCGCCTGTCTGATATCGGCGATGAGATCGTCGGCCGATTCGAGACCGCAGGAAAGCCGGACGAGATCCGGCGAAACGCCGGCCGCTCTCAGCTCGTCGTCGTTCATCTGGCGGTGCGTGGTGCTCGCCGGATGGAGGCAGCAGGAGCGCGCGTCGGCGACGTGGGTCTCGATCGCGGCAATGCGCAGCCCGGCCATAAACTTTTCGGCGGCTTCCCTCCCGCCTTTCACCCCAAAACTGACGACTCCGCAGGAGCCGTTTTTCAGGTATTTTTCGGCGAGCTCGTGATATCTGTCGCCTTTAAGTCCGCAGTAAGTCACCCAGGCGATCCTGTCGTCTGTCTGAAGATACTCGGCGACCGCCTGAGCGTTTTCGCAGTGACGCTTCATTCTCACGTGAAGGCTTTCGAGACCGAGATTCAGGAGGAAGGCGCTCTGAGGCGACTGAACGGAACCGAAATCGCGCATAAGCTGCGCCGTCGCCTTCGTGATGAAAGCACCGCCGAGCCCGAATCGCTCGGTATACGTCACTCCGTGATAGCTTTCGTCCGGCGTGGTCAGCCCCGGGAATCTTTCCGGATATTTCGTCCAGTCGAACTTCCCGGAATCGACGATGCATCCGCCGACCGCCGAGCCGTGGCCGTCCATATATTTCGTCGTCGAGTGCGTGACTATATCAGCTCCCCACTCGAAAGGACGGCAGTTGACGGGGGTCGCGAACGTGTTGTCTACGATAAGCGGCACCCCGTGAGAATGCGCCGCCGAGGCGAACTTTTCAATGTCGAGGACGGTCAGGGCGGGATTTGCTATCGTCTCGCCGAAAACGGCCTTGGTGTTGTCTCTGAAAGCGGCGTCAAGTTCATCGGGAGTACAGTCCGGATCGACAAAGGTGAACTCAATCCCCATACGCTTCATGGTGACCGCGAAAAGATTGAACGTTCCGCCGTAAATCGACGAACTCGCCACGACGTGATCGCCGTTTCCCGCGATGTTGAACACCGCGAAAAAGTTTGCCGCCTGACCCGATGAGGTCAGCATTGCCGCAGTTCCGCCTTCGAGCTCGCATATCTTCGCGGCGACGGTATCGCAGGTCGGATTCGCGAGGCGGGAATAGAAATATCCGGCCGATTCGAGGTCAAAGAGTTTTCCCATGTCCTCGCCGGTGTCGTATTTGAAGGTCGTGCTCTGGATTATCGGTATCTGCCTGGGCTCTCCGTTTCCGGGGCGGTACCCGCCCTGCACGCAGATCGTGTCTCTGTCCATGTCAGCCCTTATACTCCATTCCGAGTCTGATCGCCCTGAAATTGATCTCAAGAAGGTCGGCGTGACGGGCCGAGACGACTTTTTTGAGCGCGTCCTCAATATTATCGGCCGAAATCGCGTCGCATTCGGAAATCAGTTTTCCGGTCATTACCATGTTGGCAAGGGCCGGCGCTCCCATTCCCTGCGCAAGGGCGGTGGACGGTATCTTAACGACCTTTACGTCGGTACGGGAGACCTCCCTGCCGATGAGCGTGGTGTCGTAGAAGATCGTCCCGCCGGGCGCGACCTCCTTTTCGTATTTGTCGAGCGACGGCAGATTCATGGCTATAAGCACGTCGGGGTGCGAAACTATCGGCGAGCTGACGGGCTCGTCGCTGATTATAACGGCGCAGTTGGCCGTTCCGCCGCGCATTTCGGGCCCGTAGGACGGCAGCCAGCTGAGCTGCTTCCCTTCGAGCAGGGCCTTGTAAGCGAGAAACTTTCCGGCGAAAAGGACTCCCTGTCCGCCGAAACCGGCTATCAGGATCTGTGTGGTCATGGTCTCACCCCCTGTCTTTGTAAACGCCGAGCGGATAGTAGGGTATCATTTTTTCCTCAACCCATTTCAGCGCGTTCTGCGGAGTCATTCCCCAGTTTGTCGGGCAGGACGAAACGACCTCAATGAGCGAGAATCCCTTCCCCTCTACCTGATTGCGGAACGCCTTTTCAATCGCTTTTTTGGCGTTTCTGACGTTTTTTACGTTGTTTACCGCAACGCGTTCGATATACTGCGGTCCGTCAAGCGTAGCAAGAAGCTCGCACACTCTTATCGGGTATCCGGCAGTTGAAACGTCGCGTCCGTACGGAGAGGTCTGCGTGACCTGTCCCGGGAGGGACGTCGGCGCCATCTGTCCGCCGGTCATACCGTAAATCGCGTTATTTACAAAGATAACCGTTATGTTTTCGCCTCTTGTAGCCGAATGGACCGTTTCGGCCATTCCGATGGAAGCGAGATCGCCGTCTCCCTGATAAGTGAAAACTATATTGTCGGGAAGCGAGCGCTTTATGCCCGTCGCGACGGCCGGGGCGCGTCCGTGAGCCGCCTCGACCATGTCGCACGCAAAATAATTATAAGCCATGACGGCGCATCCGACGGGGGCGACACCGATGGTCCTCCCCTCGATCCCGAGGGCGTCGATCGCCTCGGCGACGAGGCGGTGGATAATACCGTGAGTACAGCCCGGGCAGTAGTGGAACTCCGCGTCTGTCAGACTTTTCGGTTTTTCAAAAACGACCGCCATATCACTCACACTCCTTCATGCGGCATACCGTCCTCACGATCTGCTCGACCGTGGGGATCATGCCTCCGGCTCTGTTGCAGAGGCAGACCGGTCTGAGGCAGTTCTCCGCAAGCTCAATATCCTCTATCATCTGTCCCATTGAAAGCTCGACCGAAATGAACGCCTTCACCTGCCCGGCGAGCCGGGAAATCGGCCCTTTCGGGAACGGCCATACGGTTATCGGTCTGACGAGCCCGGCCTTTATGCCCTGAGCCCTCAGCTCCTGAACAGCCTTTTTCGATACCCTGGCCGCTATTCCGAAGGCAACGAGGCAGTATTCCGCGTCGTCGGTCATATACTCTTCGTATCTGACCTCGTTCTTTTCGACCTCCGCGTAGCGCTGATATCTTTCAAAATTGTATTTTTCCAGCTCCTCGGGGACGAGGAACAGAGAATTCACGATGTTGTGTTTTCTCTTCATCCCCGTTCCGGTTACCGCCCAGGGCTTTTCCGTCACGTTGACGTGTTCCTCGGGAAGGACGACCGGCTCCATCATCTGACCCATTGTTCCGTCGGCAAGGAGCATCGCCGGCATCCTGTATTTGTCGGCAAGGTCGAACGCGAGGGAGGTCAGATCCGCCATTTCCTGAACCGACGACGGGGTAAGCACTATGAGATGATAGTCTCCGTGACCGCCGCCCTTCGTAGCCTGGAAATAATCCGACTGCGACGGCTGAATTCCTCCGAGTCCGGGTCCTCCGCGCTGAACGTTCACGATCAGCGCCGGCAGATCGGCGCCGGCTATATATGAGATCCCCTCCTGTTTCAGGGAAACGCCGGGCGACGACGAGCTCGTCATGACGCGCTTACCGGTCGAGGAGACGCCGTAAACCATGTTTATTGCGGCGATCTCCGACTCCGCCTGGAGAAACACCCCGCCTATTTTAGGCATTCTTTTCGCCATATACGCGGCAAGCTCGGTCTGAGGCGTGATCGGGTAACCGAAATAATGGCGGCATCCGGCGCGTATCGCCGCCTCGGCGATGGCCTCGTTGCCCTTCATAAGTACTTTTTCAGACATATCCCGATCCTCCTTTATTTCTCGACCGTAATGACGCAGTCGGGACACATCGTCGCGCAGAAAGCGCAGGCGATGCACTTTGACTGATCCGTCATTTCGGCGGGTGAATGACCTTTTTTGTTGATCTTGTCTTTTGCGATGACGAGTATCTGCTTCGGACACACCGAAACGCAAAGCCCGCATCCCTTGCAGAGATCCGTTTTGAACGTGACTTTTGCCATATCTGACCTCACATTACATATAATATCTTTCCTGAAGAACAAGCGGAAAAACGTTTCCGAGTTCATCCGCAACGCTCTTTTCCGCGCAGTTCATAAAGAGCGGCACGCCGCTTTTCACGGAAAGCTCCTCCGCCTTCCCGAACGTCCCGGTGAGGGTTTCGGGGGTGCTCTCGGCGCCGAGATTGCTGTTGTTTACTATTCCGTTGAATCCGAGCCCGCAGGCTGCCTCAATCTCCCGCATTACCGCAAGCGCGTCGGCCGCCGTTCCGGTCAGAGGACGGTAAAAGTTGACGACGTCGAGCATGGAGTAATCGTTTTCCTCGATCAGCCCGGGCACGAGCCGCCCGAGCGCGTACGCGCCCCTGTCGTCTCCTCCGACGTCTATCACCGCGTAACGTTTTCTGTTCTGGACTATCGAGTATATCTCGGACGGGAGCGCCGGGAGATCAACGTTGCTGTTGGCAAACTGCTGCGATATCACGCCTATCCCCGCCGCTTTAAGCTCATCCTCGCTGTCCTTGGTCCGGAAATACGGGTTCACTATGTCGAGATCGGCGACGACGACGTCATAGCCCGCATTTTTCAGATAAAACGCGTAGTTTACGGCTATATTGGTTTTTCCGGAGCCGTAATGGCCGCAGAAAAGCGTCACCCTTCTCGGTTCGGGAAGATTCAGCATACCTTGTGGATCCAGCCGTGAGTATCCGGTATCCTGCCCCACTGAATGCCGGTAAGAGTATCGTAGAGCCACTGTGTGACCTCTCCGATTTTGCCTCCGTTCACCGTATATTCGCTGTCCTTGTAATTGAGCCAGCCGATTGGCGAGACGACGGCGGCGGTCCCGGTACCCCACGCCTCCTCGAGCCGGCCGGACTTCGCGGCGTCAAACAGCTCGTCGACCGAGATGAGCCGCTCGGATACCTTGTATCCCTTTTCGCGGAGAAGTTCGCAGCAGGAACGGCGGGTTATGCCGGGGAGGACCGAACCGGTGAGCGCCGGGGTGACTATTTCACCGTCGATCTTGAACATAACGTTCATCGAACCGACCTCTTCGATATATTTTCTCTCGACGCCGTCGAGCCAGAGGACCTGAGTAAATCCCTTTTTCTCGGCCTTTTCGCCCGCCCTGAGGCTCGCCGCGTAGTTTCCTCCGCATTTCGCGTAACCGGTCCCTCCGCGCACGGCTCTGACGTCCTCCGACTCGATCGCGATCCTGACGGGGTTGATCCCCTCGGCGTAATACGCCCCGACCGGCGAAAGAATGACGCAGAAGGTCGCGTTGTGGACGGCGTGGACGCCGAGATGCGGGTCGTTGCCGTATGTGAACGGTCTTATGTAGAGCGACGTTCCCTCGCTGTGGGGGACCCAGTCGGCGTCGATCTTTATGAGCTCGTCAAGGATGTTGATGAAGAGCTCACCGTCAATCTGCGGCAGGCAGAGACGCTCGGCGCTGTCGTTCATACGTCTGAGGTTGTCCATCGGGCGGAAGGTCTGAATCGAGCCGTCCGACGTGCGATACGCCTTCATACCCTCGAAGATCTCGGCGCCGTAGTGGAATACCGTCGAGGCGGGGGTGACAGGAATCGGACCGAACGGAACGATTCGCATATCGTGCCAGCCCTTGTCCGGCGAATAGTCCATCATGAACATGTGATCCGTGAAGATCCTGCCGAAGCCGAGCTTGCTCTCGTCCTGCGGCTTTGCCTTGGGATTTTCGTTTTTTACGAAAGTGTACTTGAATTCCATTTTACCATTTCCTTTCTCAGAGCTCGTGGCGTTTTATCTTGCCGCTCGTCGTCTTCGGCAGCTCGTCGCGGAAGACGACGAGACGCGGATACTTGTACGGCGCGGTGTGTTTTTTGACGTATTCCTGGATCTCTTTTTTGAGTTCCTCTGTCGGCTCGGTGCCCTTCACGAGCACGACGCTCGCCTTGACTATCTGTCCCCTGACCTCGTCGGGCGCGGCGGAAACGCCGCATTCGAGTACGTAGGGCAGCTCCATAATGACGCTCTCGATCTCAAACGGACCGATCCTGTAGCCCGAGGACTTGATGATGTCGTCCACCCGTCCGACGTACCAGAAAAATCCGTCCTCGTCCTGCCAGGCGGTGTCCCCGGTGTGATAGTACCCGTCCCGCCATATCTCGGCGGTCTTTTCGGGATCTCCGTAGTATTCCGTCGCAAGTCCGCAGGGGAGCCCGTTTTTGATATTTATGACTATCTCTCCGACCTCGCCGGCCGGTACCGGGGCGCCGTCCTGTGACATAAGCTCAACGTCGTAGATCGGCGCCGGCTTTCCCATAGAACCGACCTTGTGTCTCGCGCCAGCGAGATTGCCGATTATCATGGTGCTTTCGGACTGTCCGAAGCCCTCGTGTATCTGAAGACCGGTAAGCTGTTCGAACCTGCGGTAAACCTCTGGGTTCAGCGCCTCGCCCGCCGTCGTCATGTGACGAACCGATGAAAAATCATACCTCGAAAGGTCTTCTTTTATCATCATGCGGAGCATCGTCGGCGGCGCGCAGAAGGTCGTTATGCTGTATTTTGCGAACATCGGCATAATATCCGCAGCCGAGAAACGGTCGAAATCATAGACGAATGTCGCCGCCTCGCAGAGCCACTGACCGTACAGCTTACCCCACATGGCCTTCGCCCAGCCCGTATCAGAGATTGTGAAATGAAGTCCGTCGGGCTCCACGCAATGCCAGTATTTAGCGGTATGAAAATGACCGAGCGGATACTTGTGATTGTGTTCGGCGATCTTCGGATACCCGGAGGTCCCAGACGTGAAGAACATGAGCATCGGGTCGGCGCCGCACGGGGATTCCGCCGTCCGTCTGAAATGAGTCGAATAAAGCTGGTATTCCTCGTTGAAATCCCGCCATCCGTCACGCTTGCCGTTTACGATAAGACGGTTTACGACGGTCGGGGACGTCCTGCACGCCTCGTCGACAGCGTCGGGAACTCCGTCGTCGGCCGTGCATATGACCGTCGTGACAGACGCCGCGTTGAAACGGTATTCGAGATCGTGCGCCTTGAGCTGGTTCGTCGCCGGTATCGCTATCGCTCCGAGCTTGTTGAGTCCGAGCATCGCGAACCAGAACTGATAGTGCCTTTTCAGAATGAGAAGGACCTTGTCTCCCTTTTTTATCCCGAGGGCTTTGAAATAGTTGGCGCACTGATTGGAGGCGCGTTTCATATCCCTGAACGTGAAGCGGCGCTCCGTCTTGTCCTTCGCCACGTAGAGCATCGCGAGCTTATCCGGCTTTTTGTCGGCGAGTCCGTCGACCACGTCGAAAGCGAAATTAAAGCCCTCGGTGTTTTTGAATTTTATGGAGGTCGGCGTGCCGTTTTCGTCCTCGGTGACGTCGACGTAACCGTCGTATATCCTCGGCTCGGCGTCCTTTTCCCGTCTCTGCCTGACCGGCGCCTCGGTCTCCTTCCCGGGCTGAAGCTCCGGGATCGGCGAGCCCGTCGGATTGAGTACGATCGCGTAGAACTCGCAGTCCGTTCCGTTCACGGCGATCATCCCGTGCGGCGTGCTGCTGTCGAAATAGATCGAGTCGCCGGGTCCGAGCACCGTGCTGTGCTCCCCGACCTGGACCTTCAGACTTCCCGAAATGACGAGGTCGAGCTCCTGCCCCTCGTGGGTCGTGAGCTCGATATCCCTGTGCTGAAGGGACTCGTCGTACCCGCTTCTTACGTAAAGCGGCTCGGCTATCCTGTTCTGGAAAGCGTACGCGAGATTGTAATACGTCATTCCGTGGGCGTTCGCGATCTCCTGTCCGTTCCCGCTCCTCGTGACGGTAAACGACCTCAGCGTAGGGCTGTGACCCTCGATAATGTCAGTTACGTCGACGTTAAGCGCGAGCGCGCACCTGTAAATGAACGCGAAGTTCAGATCGTGCTCACCGGATTCACAAAGGGAGTATTCCTCCGGAGTGACGTCGGTTTTGGCGGCCATTTCAAAGACGGTCAGCCCCTCGATCTGGCGGAGCTCCTTAATCCTCCCCGCCATTTCCTTGATCTTGAAATCAAGTCCTGTAATCCCTGCCATAAATGCTCCTTTTCAGAACGGGAAAGCGCCCGTCCAAAAATCAGAAATGACTTTGAGACGAGCGCCTTTTAAACGCACGCGGTACCACTCAAATTGCCCTCGCTGAGGGCCTCTCACGGGATCTTCCAATCCCCCCACATTAACGCAGCGTAACGGGAGAGTTCTACTTGCCTTTCGGCTTTCTTCTCTCCGACTCGGAAGCTACGGTCGCGGCGTCCACCCCAACGGCTCGCACCTACCGCCGTCTCTCTGTCGGGTTTCCCTGCCGCTGCCCTCTTCGTCAACGTCTTTGAAAAACATTTTGATTATTTTACCACGGTTCCCGTCTCTTGTCAAGACTTTTTTCGCGATATTTTTATTACAGCTGATTTCTTATGATCTTTCCGCTTATGGTCTTGGGGAGCTCGTCGCGGAAGACGACGAGACGCGGGTATTTATACGGGGCCGTGTGCTCCTTGACGTAATTCTGGATCTCTTTCTTGAGCGCCTCGGTCGGCTCGGTGCCCTTCACGAGCACGACGCTCGCCTTGACGATCTGACCCCTTATCTCGTCGGGAGCGGCCGAAACGCCGCACTCGAGGACGTAGGGGAGCTCCATTATGACGCTCTCGATCTCAAACGGCCCGATCCTGTAGCCCGAAGACTTGATTATGTCGTCGACGCGCCCGACGTACCAGAAATAGCCGTCCTCGTCGCGCCACGCCGTGTCGCCCGTGTGATAATATCCCCCGCGGCGGCAGCGGGCGTCGAGTTCGTCGTCGAGACAGTACCTGTCAAAGAGCCCGACGGGATATTTCTCGTCTATCTTTATGACTATCTCGCCGACCTCTCCGTTCGGCACCGGGTTTCCGTCGGGATCGACTATGCTGACGTCGTACTGCGGCGACGCCTTTCCCATGGAGCCGATCTTGACGGGCATTCCGCAGAAATTCGCTATCGTGAGGGTCGTCTCGGTCTGACCGAAGCCCTCCATGATCTCAAGCCCGGTGGCCTCCTCGAATCTCAGGGCGACCTCGGGATTCAGCGCCTCGCCCGCCGTCGTCATATGCCTGACCGACGAAAAATCGTATTTCGACAGATCTTCTTTTATCATCATGCGGAGCATCGTGGGCGGCGCGCAGAAGGTCGTAATTTTGTATTTCGCGAAAAGCGGAAGGATGTCGGCCGCGGAAAAGCGGTCGAAATCATATACGAACACGGCGCCCTCGCAGAGCCACTGACCGTACAGTTTCCCCCACAGGGATTTGCCCCAGCCGGTGTCGGAAATCGTCAGATGAAGCCCCTCGCGCTCGCAGCAGTGCCAGTATTTCGCCGTGAGGAAATGCCCGAGCGGATAGGTATGCCTGTGCATGACCATTTTCGGGTTCCCCGTAGTGCCCGACGAGAAGAATATCAGCGCGGGATCCGTGCCGCAGGGAGTGTCTTCGCGGCGCGGGAAAACGCTTGAAAAAACTTTGTATTCCGAGTCGAAATCGTGCCAGCCCTCGCGCTTTTCACCGACGGATATCTTTATTCCTACGGTAGGACAGCTCTCGGCGGCGCGGTCCGCCATATCGGCCGTGTCGCCGTCCGAGTTACAGAGGATCGCCTTCACCCCGGCCATTCTGAAACGGTATTCGAAATCGTGTACCTTCAGCTGATATGTCGCCGGGATCGCGACCGCGCCGAGCTTGTGAAGCGCGACCATCGCGACCCAGAACTCCCAGTGCCTTTTGAGGACGAGCATAACGCGGTCGCCCTTTTTTATACCGAGATTTTCAAAATAATTCGCGGCGCGCGACGACTCCTTTTTGATGTCCTTGAAGGTGAAAACGCGCTCGTGTTTGTTTTTGTCGAGGTGAATCATCGCCGTCTTGTCGGGATATTTTTCGGCGACCGCGTCGACGCAGTCAAAGCCGAAGTTAAAGCTGTCCTCGTTCCTGAAATCGACCCGGACCGGCGTGCCGTGCCCGTCTTCCTCGACCTCAACGAACTTTTCGCAGAGGAGCTTGGTGTCGTACCTGACGGCGGCGACGGCGGCGCGCACCGTCTCCTCGCTCGTCTCCTTGCCCGGGAGCACGACGGCGCAGAAAACGCAGTCGCGCCCGCCGACGGCGATCATTCCGTGCGGCGTGCTGCTGTTATAATAAATGGAGTCGCCCTCGTTGAGCAGTTCTTTGTTATCCCCGACCTGAACGAGGAGCGAGCCCGAGATGACGAGATCGAACTCCTGACCGTCGTGTTTCGTCAAGTGTATCGGCGCGTTCTGGAGCTCTTCCGAATACTCGTATCTCACCCAGTAGGGCTGAGCTATCTTGTTTTTGAAATTAGGCGCGAGGTTGTCGATCTCGATGCCCGTCTCGCGGGCGGTCTGCTGACCCTTTCCGTGGCGCGTGACGGTATAGGAGGAAAGGCGCGCGCCGCCGCCCCCTTCGAGCAGTTCCGTGAGCTCTACCCCGAGGACGATCGCGCATTTATGTATGAACGAGAACGGGATATCCGCCCCGCCCGACTCGTAAACCGAATATACCTCCGGCGTGACGTCGGTGAGCTTTGCCATGCTCTCGCGCGAAATACCCATGATCTCGCGCATTTCCCTGATCCTCGAGGCGATCTCGTAAAGTCTCATATCAGATTCGCTGTGTTTCATTGTTTCCTCCGAAAAATAAAAACCCGTCTCAAAATAACTTTGAGACGGGTGAAACGGTTGTTTTCCCCGCGGTACCACTCAAATTCTCCCCTGAGGGAGCACTCAGACTCAGACAAGTCTTATGCGTTTACGCAGCAATCACGTAGAGCCCTCCCCCTTAACCGGTTTCGAGCTCTCGGCTCCGCGGTGATCCGACGGATGATCTGCCGCCGGAATCTCACCATCCCCGGCTCTCTTTGGGCTTCATTTCTCCGCCCGTCCGCATCACGGCCTTTTATTGAATTTCGCAAATTATACCACCGCGTCCGCGGTTTGTCAAGAGGGCTTTCAAAAAATAATATGATTTCTATTCCCGACCGGAGCATATATCTGTATCCGGCGGCCTGACGTCAAAAAACTGATCCGATACTTTCCGTCCGGAGAGCTGAACAGAACGAACGTGTCGACATCAACGTCCTCTTCAATAAAGCCCTTCGCCGTCAGCTTTTCGCGGACCTCCTCTACGGCTGAATCGACGGTCAGACCGAACACGCTGACGTCGCTGACCCCGTCGATCTCGATGCGCGTCACGTACCTGCCTCCGTCGGCATAGTCCGGCCATGCGGTGACGTCGTATCTGACGTATTCTCCGTTAGATGGGACGTACCGAGAGTCCTCGTCATCCTCCGGAAAATATTTCTCGGGCACGTAGCCGGTGACTCCGAAGCCGGGCCAGATCCTGTAATCCTCGAACTTTTCATCCTTTGCGTCGTAAAGTATCCAGAAATCGAGCCCCGAGACGTCCTCCGGCATTTCTCCGTCGGGATGGACCGCCGGCCCGGTGCATCCGAACAGGAATAAGACCGACAAAAGCAGTACGAGCGGCAATATCGTTTTTTTCATTTACCGGCGTCGTACATCGTTCCGATGAAGAACGGAAGATTGTTTTCGCAGTCAACAAGCATATAGAGGAACGGGCGGTCGAGAATCACGCGCTTCGGCTCCTTGACAGGCAACGCAGATCCGGCGTACACATTCACTACGGTCACCGCGCCGGCCTTCGTTCCGCGCTCGTTGACGGCCATAAACGTCTTGTGGAGCACGTTTCCGATAAATAAGTTCAGGTCCACGCCGCCGTCTCTGTACGTCCCGATCCCCGAGAAATCCGCTTTATCCGCGTTGAACGCCGTCGGCATGCCCATTTTAATTAGAACGTCGTTCATCGTGACGTCGTATTCGGTCTCGAACTTAGGTATCGCGACGTTGACATCCTCCGCAGACGGATTTGAGAGCATCCCGTACAGCTTTTCGCCGTCGAGCGAGGCGACGTAATCCGAGACCGTCACGCCCTCATTCGGAAGCAGGGCGACGAAGGCGTATTTGCGCCCGGCGTAGTATTTGACAAATCCCGTCGCCTTTTCGTCCTCGAGGTACGCGTTCTCCTGTGAATACATGAACTCGACCGTCTTTTTCGCGCCGCCCTCGGGCGTGAAGTCTCCCTCGCGGACCTGATATTCGTTGTATATCGTTTCCCATTCCGCGTCGAAGGCGAGGGCGTTTATCAGATACATGACGGAATAGGGATCGATTTCATCAAGTATCTTTTCGATCATACCGTCGGTCTTTTCATTTACCCAGCCGTTTATGTCGCCGAGAGTTTTACCGTCAAACGGGACGCGGTAAACGTCGGCTCCGTAATATTCTTCGTTCAGCTGAAGGAATCCGTCAACAACGGAAAATCTCTCGTCGTCGGTGAACCATATCGAGTTCGCCGCGCTGAGCTTGTATTTTTCCGCGCGCGGGAGGGACGCCATATAGTCGTGCAGATACGAGTTGAGCCCGTCAATTTCCATTCCGAGGACGTTTTCCATCTCGGTCAGCGTCTGTCCCTTCGCGCCGTTTGCCGTCATCGCGAGGGCGTAAAGCACCGAAAGCGGCGAAATGAGCGTATTCTTTCCGTTTTCAGCCGTCGCGCGGAAAAGATCGAGGGCAAAGCCCGTGACGTTCCCGTTCGTCGGCGCGGCGAGCACCGCGGGCACGACGGGCTGAGGGACGAAGACGTCCGTGTTTTCTTCCGATTCGGCGGGCTGAGTGACGGGCGCGTCAGTGTTTTCTTCGGACGTTACGGGCTCCGTCCAGTATTCGAGCGGAAGGAGAACGTCGCTGCCCGCAACAGTCAGCGGCTCCTGGTTTTTCAGGCACCCGAAGAGCGAAACGAGCGTCACGGCCGCGATCACCGCCGCCGCGAGGCGTTTTAACGTGTTTTTCATTGTTTTTCTCCTTTGTTTAAGGATTTCAGTTGAATGTAAAGCTTTCTCTGCCCTCTCCGTCGCGCTTCGCGCGCCACCGTGGCGGGGTCCTCAAAGCGAGCAGAGCGAGCTTTGGGGTTCACGCCTATCCCAAAGGGGGAGGCAAGGTCTCGGCTCCCCCACAGGGGGAGCTGTCAGCGTCAGCTGACTGAGAGGGGTCCTCGGCTTCCCCCGTTGTGGGGAAGCTGGCATCTGAGCGTAAGCGAAGATGACTGATGAGGGTGAGGCAATTACCTGTGACAAACGATTATTACAGTAAATCTTTCGACCCTCATCCGGTCACTTCGTGACCACCGTGGCGGGGTCCTCAAAGCGAGCAGAGCGAGCTTTGGGGTTCACGCCTATCCCACAGCGGGGGAAGGC